>JBBSBD010000243.1:0-9129 GCA_038251675.1 Chitinophagales bacterium
ACGGGGAAAAAAATTACTCTTAAAAATGAACCGGCATCTAACTATCCTGGAAGCGGAGCTTTTACATTGGTAAATGGTATCGTTACAGACAAAGGTTTATCCGAAGCTTCCGAATGGCTTGGATTTGCAGGTACTGACCTCGAAGCAGACATTGACCTTGGAGTGCCTATGAAAATCGAAAGTGTATCTCTCAATGTGCTTGATGAAAACGATAGTTGGATATATCTTCCAAAAGATATCCAGGTTGCTACTTCTGATAATGGCCAAAATTATTCTTCCATAGCGTCCATTGCTATTGATGGCATAAGAGACAAAGGCAAAAGTAAATTTACCCTGCCAATGAATACCACCACCCGTTTTGTAAAAGTGCTTGCGCAAAATTTTGGAACCATACCTTTTGGTTCACCGGGCGCCGGATCGCCTGCATGGCTGTTTGCAGATGAGATTGAGATTAATTAATACAAGCATTTAGAAACATATAGTTAACAACTTTTGCGCCTGCATTATGCAAGTATCCGGGCGTTACTGAAACTTTACGCAATCGTTATACTGAAATAACCACAACATAGTGCTATTAATTATTAATCCTCTTATCTTCGTTTCACTTTTTTATAACAGCTATCTGCATAAAATACTTACCACTTGTAAGACACCTTTTTTATCATTAAGTAAGAAATAAACATTACCACGTTATGATTGATTCTTTAGAAAAAATTCCTGTGGAGATTTTTGCGACACCAAAGGAAGGCTCGCGATATGTAGCAAAAATAATTGCCGATCTTATAAAAGAAAAAAATTCCCAGGGCAAAAAAGCAGTCATAGGCCTGGCTACAGGATCTACACCTAAATCTTTATATGCAGAGTTGGTACAAATGCATCGCGAAGAAGGGCTTAGTTTTAAAAATGTAGTCACGTTTAATCTCGATCAATATTATCCGATGGAACCCGATGCTTTAAACAGCTACCATTATTTCATGAGAAAATATTTATTTGAGCAAACTGATATTGATCCTGAGAATTATTTTTTACCGAACGGTCTTGTATCTAAAGAACACGTAAAAGAACATTGCGCCGAATATGAAAGTAAAATTGAAGAAGCAGGCGGGCTTGACCTGCAGATATTGGGCATAGGAAACAATGGCCATATAGGTTTTAATGAACCTGGCTCTCCCCTATATTCGAAAACAAGGCTCATAACCTTAGACAATTCCACCCGCATAGCAAATTCTCATGAGTTTGGAAATATTTCGCAGGTTCCCCGTATGGCAATTACAATGGGAATAAGCACGATTATGAAATCCAAAAGGATCATTTTACTTGCATGGGGTAAAACCAAAGCCCCTGTGATACAAAAAGCTGTTGAGGGTAAACCTACTGAAGAAGTGCCGGCATCATTATTACAGAATCATGATGACTGTACTTTTGTATTGGATGAATTTGCCGCATCGGAATTAACAAGATTTAAATCTCCGTGGCTTACCGGTGAATGTGAATGGACGCCGCATATGATAAAAAACGCGGTTGTAAGTCTTTCTTTAAAATTAGATAAACCGGTACTTAGTCTTACGGACCATGATTATAATGAATTTGGCCTTAGCGATCTCTTAACGGAAAAAGGAGATGCGTATGGTATCAACCTGGAAGTATATTACATGCTTCGTGATAGCATAACCGGGTGGCCCGGTGGTAAGCCAAATTCAGCTATGCCCAATCATCCTGAAAGAACGCTCCCCTTTCCGAAAAGAGTCATTCTTTTCTCACCGCATCCTGATGATGACATCATAAGTATGGGCGGCACTTTTATGCGACTGCACGACCAGGGGCACGAAGTACACGTTGCCTACCAGACCAGCGGAAACATTGCGGTAACTGACGAGTTTGTAACAAGATTCCTGGACTTTACCGTTGGCTTTGAGAAAATTTTTGATATAGATAATACGGTCAGTACCTCAATCTTTAATAAAGCATCTGCCTACATAAATGAAAAAAAATCCAGTGAAAAGGACAGCGCAGAAATTCGCAGCATTAAAGGCCTTATCCGGCGATGCGAGGCCAGGGCGACCTGTAAATATGTAGGCCTGACAGAGAAGCAGATTCATTTTATGAACCTTCCATTTTATGAAACCGGCACCATCGAAAAAAATCCCATGAATGACGATGACGTGAGGTTAACTGTTGACCTTATGCGAAAAATAAAACCGCACCAGATATTTTGCGCCGGTGATCTTGCTGATCCCCATGGTACGCATAAAGTATGCCTCGACATTATTCTTGCAGCACTTGCATTTATGAAAAAGGCAGGCGACGAATGGCTGGCCGACTGCTGGGTATGGTTGTACAAAGGTGCCTGGGAAGAGTGGGATATTAATGAAATAGAGATGGCGGTGCCTATGAGCCCTGACCAGGTGCGAAAAAAACGTTATGGAATTTTCATTCACCAGTCGCAAAAAGATAGTGTTCCCTTCCAGGGCAGCGACAACCGCGAGTTCTGGCAGCGTGCAGAAGAGAGAAATGCAAATACGGCAGATTTATACGCAAGGCTTGGACTTACGCGTTATGCTGCCATGGAAGCTTTTGTAAGAATGTCCATTTAATATTTTAAGAAAGTTTTGGTTAACTAGTAAATCGATACCGCAATATATTTGCATCTGCATGAAAAAGTTGCTGGCATTTTTTCTATTGATTTCTCACATGAATACCTCCATGTTCCTCCCGCAGGTACCGGAGGCAGATGTGTACGATGGCCAGGGAAACCAGGTGGATGATGTTAATAGCGTGGCAGAATTAATTATGGTGAAGCTTGGGTTTGATCACCATGCTGACGATGAAGATGATGATAGTGGTCAGAATTTACATCTCGTCAAGATACAAGGATTATATTTTCAATCAACTTTTTGCGACGCAAGAACAAATGAATTTGCAGCAGCAGAACCCGCAACATTCAGCGAGTACAGTAATCATAAAATTCCTCACATCAGTTACGATATTATCGTACCGCCACCTAAGTACCAGGCATAGTCTCTTTTATGTTTTAGGTAAGCCAAAGGAATAAATATTCCTGTAAGGCTATTTTCAATTTCAATTATTTATAATGAATATCCTTTCATGGAGTAAGCTATGCAGTCTTGCATTGCTACTGACTATGTGCGGTTCTTTTAAAGGCATAGCCCAAACTGATACACTAAGACTTACTCTCGCAGAAGGCGAAAGTATGTTTCTAAAAAACAATTTTGCTTTGCTTGCCGCCAGGTACAATATTGATGCAAACAAAGCTTTAATACGCCAGGCAAAGCTATGGGACAATCCGGTTATCTCTACGGATCAGAATATTTATGACAGCCAGGGCAAATTTTTTAAGCATGACGGTAATAACGGCCAGGTGTATGTACAGGTGATGCAACTGATAAAAACGGCATGCAAACGGAATAAATTGGTACGGCTTGCAGCAGATGATGTTACCATTACATCGGCACAATTTGATGAGCTTGTGAGAACGTTGCGCTTTGGGCTCATTTCAGATCTTTTTGAAATGGAGCACCAGCTTAAAATAAGAGCTGTTTATACTTCCGAGATAAGCGAATTACAAACCCTTGTTGCCGGAATGGACAAGCAATTCAAAGCAGGAAATATTTCTTTGAAAGACAACCTGCGGGTAAAGGCATTATTATTCAGTTTGCAAAATGAGGTGGTGAACGCAGATGCACAGTTACTTCCCCTGCAAGGTGATTTAAAATTATTGTTAAGCAAAAATGACAGCTCATTTATTGTACCCATCCTGGATTACCATTTACCGGATCTTATAAGTAAGCAGCTTCCCCCACCCGATACCATTCAGCAAATGGCTATAAGGAACCGCCCGGATGTAAGAATTGCGCAATCACAATTAGCTTTCGCGAGGGATAACCTGGTTTATCAAAAAGCACTGGCGAAAGCAGATATTAGCATTGGTACTGAATACGACCAGCGAAGCAGTTACGCTCCAAATTATGTCGGCCTTGCAATCTCATTTCCTTTAAATATTTTAAACAGGAACCAGGGAAATATTTCTTCCGCACAATCCACAATAAACCAACAGCAAGCGGTGTATGATGGACAGATCGCTAAGGCACAGAACGATATTTCTTCTTCTATTGCGAAAATCAGGTTCTTCCAGCAAACTAATAATCCGCAACAGCTTCTCTTCGCACAACAATACGAATCTGTTTTTCAAAATATGCTTAAGAGCTACAAAGACCGGCAGGTAAACCTCCTCGAGTTTATAGACTTTGCAGATGCTTACAATGACACCCGCCTGAAGATACTTGAACAGCACACTTCGCTTATTAAGGCGATGGCTGAGTTGAATTACCTGGCTGGCCAGGACATCATCAATTTAAATTAACGAAAATGAAAAATTTCTCCCTGGTAATATTTACTACTATCCTGCTTTTCGCAATTAGTTGCAAAGCAAAAGAAGAACCGGCTCCTGTAAAAAATGCACCCCTTATATCCGATTCGCTTGCACACATAATTACCATTGATACGGTAAAAAATGAAAACATTGAAGATATTCTTTCACTGAGTGGCGAGGTGAGCTATAATGAAAATAAAGTCGTGAAAATATTCCCCAACGCAAGCGGACAGGTTGTGGGTGTAAATGTTTCATTAGGCGACAAAGTAAGCCGTGGACAAACCCTGGCTGTAATAAAAAGCGCCGATGTTGCCGGTGACTATGCTGATCTTAAGACCCAACTTAGTGATGCTGCCATAGCAGAAAAAGAATTTAAAAATGAAGAGCAGCTCTATAAAAGTGGTATTGCCAGTGAGAAAGAATACAAGCAGGCACAGCTTGAGTATGACAAAGCCATGAACGAAGTAAAAAAAGTTCAGATGGAGATTGCCATAAACGGGGGCGGCAAAACAAGCGAAGGAGGAAACTATCTTATTACATCGCCGTCTGATGGATATGTGGTAGAAAAAAATGTTACTGCCGGAAGCTTTATACGCAATGACAACAGCCAGAATTTATTTACCATTTCTAATATGCAGGACGTATGGGTATGGGCAAATGTTTTTGAAACGGATATTGAGAAAATACAAACCGGCCAGCCTGCCGAAGTAACAACGCTTGCCTATCCCGATAAAATATTTTATGGAAAAGTGGACCAGGTAAATACAGTGCTCGATCCTGTGAGTAAAGCCATGAAAATAAAAATTGTTTTACCCAATACGGGTATGCTATTAAAACCTCAAATGTTTACCACCGTCACCCTGGCAAAGGCGGAATCACAAAAAGCGCTCGAAATTCCAAGCGATGCAATTATTTCCGACGGAGGTAAAAGCTATGTGATCGTATATAAGGATAAATACCACGTAAACGCACGAGAAGTAATTCCGTTAAAAATTTCCGGTAGAAAAACCTATCTCTCTGCAGGGCTAAAGGAAGGTGAATTAATAATTAGCAAAAATCAAATATTCATTTTCAATTCCCTTCATGAAGATTAGCATTTGCCAAAACCAATCAAATCAAAAAAATTTAAATCGTGGTAAAGCTCATTAAAAACATTATACATTTTTCACTCAGGCACCGGTACCTCGTTTTTTTTCTCACTATCGTCCTTGTCATTATTGGAACGTGGAGTTATGAAAATACGCCGATTGAGACTTTCCCTGATGTAACAAATACACAGATCATAATTATAACTCAATGGCCTGGCAGAAGCGCTGAGGAAGTGGAAAAATTCATCACCATTCCACTGGAGGTAGCTCTAAACTCGGTCCAGAAAAAGGAGAATCTCCGTACTACCTCCGCATTCGGCCTTAGCTATATCCGCATCATTTTTGATGATGACGTAGATGACGCATTCGCCCGGCAGCAAGTTACCAGCAGGCTGTCCAATGCAGACCTGCCCGAGAACATTACTCCGGAAGTTGAGCCACCTTATGGCCCCACAGGCGAAGTATTCCGTTATACGCTCACCGGCAAAAATTATTCGATAAGAGACCTTACAACTTTACAGGATTGGGTGCTCGACCGTCAATTGAAAAGTGTACCGGGAGTAGCAGACGTAAATAGTTTTGGCGGAGAAGAAAAGACTTTCGAGATAAGCGTGAATCCGAATCTTCTTAACCAGTTTAATCTTAGCTCCCTGGATGTATACTCCGCCGTAAACAAAAGCAATCTAAACGTAGGTGGCGACGTAATTGAAAGAAACGGGCAGGCATTCGTAGTAAGAGGAATTGGGTTGCTGAATAATATAGGTGATATTGAAAATATTATCATTACAAACATTAATGGTGTTCCTATATTAGTGAAAAATATCGGATCAGTAAAAGAGGCAGGAAAGCCACGGCTGGGACAAGTTTCAAGGGATTTTGACAAAGATGTAATTGAAGGAATAGTCGTAATACGTAAAGGTGAAAATCCCAAAGAGGCACTTGACAGGATCCATGCCAAAGTAAAAGACCTCAATGAAAATATTTTGCCGCGTGGCGTAAAAATAAATACGTTTTATGACCGAACCGACCTGATGGATTATGCTACTGAAACAGTAATTCATAATTTGCTGGAAGGTATTATACTCGTTACGGTTATTGTATTTCTCTTCATGGCAGATTGGCGCACAACCCTTACAGTTAGTGTTGTCATTCCGTTATCACTTTTGTTCGCTTTTATCTGCATGCGCATTAAGGGAATGTCTGCAAACCTTCTTAGTATGGGAGCGATAGACTTTGGGATTATTATAGATGGCGCCGTAGTAATGGTGGAAGGGCTTTTTGTAGCGCTCGATCATAAAGCGAAAGAAGTGGGAATGGAAAAGTTTAACAAGCTTGCCAAACTGGGGCTTTTTAAACAAAAAGGAACAGAAATGGGTAAGGCTATTTTCTTTTCGAAGATCATCATCATCACCTGTCTCATTCCCATTTTTGCCTTCCAGAAAGTGGAAGGAAAGATGTTCTCGCCATTAGCTTATACGCTCGGCTTTGCATTAATAGGTGCCCTGCTTTTCACGCTCACCCTTGTTCCTGCATTATCAAGTATTTTGCTGCGCAAGAATGTACGTGAAAAGCACAATCCGATTCCAATTTTTTTTGAAAAGGGAATTTCGAGGCTCTTCAGGATAACCTATCGGAACAAAAAAACCAGTCTCATCGTTGCCTTTATATTCATGGTCCTTACTTTCTTTTCCGCGCACTTTTTAGGTACCGAATTTCTTCCGTCGTTGAACGAAGGAGCATTGTGGGTTGAAGCCGAGTTACCCATGAGCGTAAGTTTGCCTGAAGCAAACATAGTAAGCAATAAAATGGTGGAAATACTTCATAAATTTCCTGAGGTAAGGCAGACACTTGCACAAGTGGGCAGAACTAACGATGGTACCGATCCGAAAGGATTTTATAATGTTCAGACACAGGTTGACCTATACCCTGAGAAACAGTGGAAACGAAAAATTACGGAGGATGAATTAATTGCAGAGATGGATAAAGAGTTTAATAAATATCCCGGCATTGTTTTCAATTATTCGCAACCCATAAGGGATAATGTAGAGGAAGCCGTTTCAGGGGTAAATGCTTCACTTGCCGTAAAAATATTTGGAAACGATTTTGAGGATCTTGATAAGGCCGCCAACGATGTAATGGCACAATTAAAAACGGTGAATGGTATTGAAGATCTTGGAGTAGAACGAAATCTTGGCCAGCCGGAATTCCGGATAGAACTCGACCAGCAGAAGATGGCATTGTATGGCATATCTATGGCCGATGCCCAAAGTGTAATTGAAATGGCTATTGGCGGCAAAGCAGCAACACAACTATATGAGGGTGAAAGAAAATTTGACGTAAGGGTAAGATATGCTCAACCTTACAGGGCAGACCAGCAAGCTATAGAAAACGTAATGATGCCGGGTAAAGACAATATTAAAGTTCCATTAAAAGAGATTTCTGAAATTAAAACGATCACGGGGCCTGCTTTTATCTACCGTGATAATAACCTGCGATACATTGCCGTAAAGTTTTCGGTACGTGGGCGTGACCTTGGAAGCACGATAAAGGAAGCGCAGGGAAAAGTGAGTACGGCAGTTCACTTGCCGCGTGGCTACTTTACCACCTGGAACGGCGAATTTGAAAACCAGGTAAGAGCATCTAAAACTCTTGCACGCGTGGTCCCCATCTGCCTTCTCGCTATCTTCCTTATACTTTTTGTAACATTTAATAATGTGAAAGATGCATTGCTAACATTGCTGAACGTGCCTTTCGCACTTATTGGCGGTATACTCGCTCTGCACATCACTGGTATGAATTTTAGTATTAGTGCGGGAATAGGGTTTATTGCATTATTTGGTGTGTGCATACAAAACGGGGTGATACTTATAAGTGTATTTAGAAAAAATCTTGACGAAAAAATGCACCTGGATACAGCGATTTTCAATGGCGTGATCTCCCGTATTAGGCCAGTGGTGATGACAGCGCTTATGGCCGCAATAGGTCTTTTGCCCGCCGCAGTGTCACATGGTATTGGGAGCGAAACCCAAAAACCACTGGCAACAGTAGTTATAGGCGGTCTGGTTACTTCTACTGTACTTACGCTTTTAATACTTCCGATAATTTTTTCAATAGTACATCATCTTATGCATAACAGGGCCAACCGGAAAATTCTAAGAAAAATGGGCGTGGTAAGTAAGCTTGAGAAACCAAACCGGTAGTATCAACTGCCTTTTAAAAATTCGGTTTGATAAAAAGTATAAAAATTATGTGCTCTTAGCTGACAACACTTTTTTATTGATTCTAAAACATACAAGCGCTTTGTTATTACCTTTTCAGTTAGGAAGATCACCGGCTATAATGATCTTTGCAATTAATATGATTTCTCACATTAAATAGTTACCTATTTTTATTGTCAGATTTAAAATCAATTTCAAATAAAAGAGGAACGATTGTTATGAAAGGAAGAATTTTCATTATTGCTTACTTACTTGCATTTATATTATTTAATTTCTGCTATGCGGCGCCGCCTGCAAAAAATTTTCAATTAATAAAAAATGGTGTAATCATTTATCCGGATACGACTCTTTCCGGAAATGCAAGAATGGTAAGGGTTTTAGTTATCAGTGATAAAATTATAAGAATCTCAGCTTCACCTTTATTAAAATTTCC
>JBBSBD010000244.1:0-9107 GCA_038251675.1 Chitinophagales bacterium
GCCCAGAAGCAAAAGAAGCAGAGACAGGCTGAGAAGCGAGCCCACATTAATAATCTCATAAAGCAAGAAGAAGAAGGCGTTATCAGTTATAGAAAGAGTTTTGTATTTGGAGCCAAGCTAATCAATGACGGTTATGGCGTTTTTTTTGAACTTGGGCGTGCAAGTTCTGTTAAGAAATCGTTATTATACCAGCTTGAAATAAGCGAACGGAAACACATAAAAGAAGATAAGCAAAGCAATCCTTTTATTAACTCTATTCCATTCATCTATGGAAAGGAAAACTTTTTTTACCCAACAAAACTTGGTGTTCAACAGCAAATACTTCTCGGAAATAAATCGAATAAAAATGGTGTGAGTGTAACGGCTAATTATGGAGGTGGTATATCAATGGCTCTGCTGCGGCCTTATTACCTACAGGTACAAAAAGGCAATGATCTTATTTATGTAAAATACAACTCTCCTGATAGTTCACTTTTCTTAAATGGACCTATTTATGGCGGACCTACATTTGGTAAAGGATGGAGCGATCTTACGGTAACGCCCGGCTTATATGCTAAGACTTCATTACGATTTGACTATGGTGCTTACAACGAAATTGTTTCGGCAATAGAGGTAGGTATAACAGGAGAATACTACACCAAAGAAATTCCCATTCTTTTACAAAATCCCCAGCGCAAGTTCTTCTTCAGCGCTTACTTTTCGGTGCTTTTTGGCAAAAGAAAGTAGATTTTGTTTAAAGCATTTTAAAATTTAAAGTCAATACTTTTTGATGAGTGATGAAATAATAGCACCGGAAATCCCAAGAGCGAAGAAACCGGATTGGCTTAGAGTAAGGCTTCCAATTGGCGAGGATTACAAACATGTACGAAACCTCGTTGATACGCATAAGTTGCATACTATTTGTGAAAGTGGCAATTGTCCTAATATGGGTGAATGCTGGGGTGAAGGCACTGCAACATTTATGATATTAGGTAATATCTGTACCAGGAGTTGTGGCTTTTGTGCAGTTGCAACGGGCAGGCCACTGGCAGTGGATTGGGACGAGCCGCAAAGAGTTGCTGAAGCCATTCACCTTATGAAAGTTAAACACGCCGTTATTACTTCGGTTGATCGCGATGAAATTAAGGATGGTGGCTCAATCATTTGGTACAATACCATTAAAGCTGTTCAAGCATTGAATCCAAATACAACAATGGAAACCCTTATTCCGGATTTTAAAGCAGAGAGGGAAAATATACAGCGCATCATTGAAGCAGCACCTGATGTTGTAAGTCATAATATAGAAACCGTTGAGCGGCTCACCCGCACCGTTAGAATACAGGCAAAGTATTGGCGAAGTATGGAAACGCTGCGCATTTTAAAGCAGGGTGGAATGCGTACGAAAAGCGGCATCATGCTTGGTCTTGGAGAAGCCAAAGAAGAAGTGGTTCAAACAATGAACGACTTAAGAGAAAGTGACGTAGATGTAATAACAATAGGCCAATACCTTCAGCCAACAAAAAAACATCTGCCTGTTGTGAGATTTGTTCATCCCGATGAATTTGCTGAGTTTCGTGAAATTGGTTATGAACTTGGCTTTGACTATGTAGAAAGTGGCCCATTGGTTCGCTCGTCTTATCATTCTGATAAGCATGTAATAAAAGGGTGGGGCAAAAATAAATGGATGGAAGAAAAAGCATTACGGTAAACAATAAGTATTTTTTCTAACTTTGTTTTATGGCTATTTCAGAAATAATAATTCCACGTTATACTTACGATGATTGGGTACATTGGGAAGGTAAATGGGAATTGATGGAAGGTCATCCGATTGCAATGAGTCCTACACCAGTACCGGCACATCAAAGAGTCGCTGCAGAGTTAATAACAGAATTGACTTTGGCGCTTAGAAAATCTTCCTGCAAAAGTTGCCATGTATATGATCCGTTGGATTATAAAATTGCTGATGACACCATATTGGTTCCTGATATATTAATTATTTGCGGAGACGTAAAGAAAAAATATTTGGATTTTCCGCCCGATCTTATTGTAGAAATTTTATCTCCTTCAACTGTATTAAGAGACCGGAATACCAAATATCAATATTATCGCCAGCAAGGTGTAAAATATTATCTTATTGTTGATGCTGATAAAAAAGATATTGAAGTGTACTTGCTTCAGAATGGAGAATATTCTTTACAGGAAATAAATAATTCTTACCACTTTCATTTGAATGATGAATGCACGATCAATCCTGATCTTAGCAATATATTTGAATGAGATCCAAATAATGATTGCGTGTAATTGTAGTTTTCAAAGTTTAGAGCTTTAAGGCTATTTGAAATTTTTTTTAGTTTTGCACTACCCATACCAATTTGGCATTTTCAAATTGATGTAGCTTCATCTTTACATTAAACACGTTGCTGATGTTTTCGGGTGACAATACACGTGAAGGTTCACCACTTGCAAAAAGTTTCCCATTATTTAAAAGCAATACTTTATCTGCGTAATTCAGCGCAAGATTAAGATCATGCAATACTGCAATTATAATAGTTCTTTCGTTTAAAAATTTTTTTATGTGCTGCAGAAATTCAAATTGATATTTTATGTCCAGGGAAGATATGGGTTCATCCAATAATAAAATCCTGGAACCTTCTTCGGGCATTTTCCAAATCTGCGCCAGAACTCTTGCAAATTGCACACGCTGTTTCTCGCCACCTGATAAGGTTAAAAAATTTCTTTTTCTGAAAGATTGCAAATTTTGAAGCGTTATCACTTCATCGCATATTTGGTAATCTTCTTTTGCAGGATTTATTTTGAAATGGGGATAACGCCCCATCATAATAATCTCTTCAACTTCGAGTGGAAAACTTATGTCAACCTGCTGAGATAATACTGCACGATATTTTGCATATTGTTCTTTTTTTGAATAATCAATTGCAGAATCATTGTAAGATATCTCACCTGTATCCGGAATTTCGAGAAGGCTCAAAAGCTTCATCAGTGTTGACTTTCCCGCACCATTAGGTCCGCAGACCGTATAACATTTACCGGGCTCAAACTGGTAGCTGATATTCTCCAGCAGCCATTTGTTTCCAACCGCATAACCGGCATTTTTTATCTCAACCATAAGAACCTCCTTTTTCCTGGAGAACATTAAATTTTTTAAGTAGGAAAATAAAAACCGGCGCGCCGGTTATTGAAGTAATGATGCCAATGGGAACTTCCGCCGGAGCCAGGAATAATCTTGCACCCATATCTGCAAGTAACAATAAAATAGCACCCACTATCATGGATGCAGGGATTAATTTTTTATTATCACTTCCAATTAGCAGTCTTAGTATGTGTGGTACTATCAAGCCAACGAAGCTAATAACGCCGACAAATGCGGTAGCAACGGAGACCATTGCAGTGGTAAGTATCAGAATTCTTCTTTTTAATTTCTCAGGCTCTATACCAATATGAGAAGCTTCTTCTTCACCAAGAATCAATGCATTTAATTGTTTTGAATACCTGAGGGAAACTATGAAAACGATTGTTGCAACAACACATGTAATGCCTACCTGTCCCCACGTGGCTCCTGAAAAAGTTCCAAGGTTCCAGAATGTAATGCTCCTGGCCTGCGGGTCCCTGGCAATATAACTCATGAAGCCGGTGCCGCTCAGCCCGATCGCGTTAATTGCAATACCAACGAGCAGGAGAGAAGTAACTGATATTTTTTTCTGCGATCTTGAAATTGAATACACCAGGAAAGTAGCGGTAAGGCCGCCAGCAAATGCGAACAGCGGCACAAGGAACGGTCCCGCGAGACTCCGGATTTCTTCACTCATTTGAATGGCGAGTACAAAAACGACCGATGCCCCAAAAGCCGCTCCTGCACTGGTGCCAATAAGTCCGGGCTCTACGATTGGATTTCTGAATAAACCTTGTAACAATACACCTGATACCGATAATATAGCCCCAGTAATGGCACATAATAAAACACGAGGTAATCTTATTTGTAAAAAAACACCTTCGTAAATATTTGCCGGCTTTTTATTTTGAAATGCGTGCAGTATTGCTGAAGACATATCATCCACACTTATGGAAACTGCTCCAAATGCGGCGGCACAGAAAAGTATAACTACAAGTAAAATAATAGTGACCGGAAAGAAGGATTTACTTTGTTTGAACATCGGCAGAAGGATAAAAGAGCTTCATGAGTTTAATAATGTTTGCTCCGGTGCGTGGACCAAAATAAACAATGTCATGCTCTTCAAAACGATAAATACGGTCATTCTTTGCTGCATTGGTTAAGGCAACTCCAGGTACTGTCTTGAAATTCTCCGCGCCACCCATTTTATCAAATCCATAATCTGTAGCAATGATGATATCGGGATTAGCAGTTGCCATTGCCTCAGCGCTTATTTGCCTGGCACCTTTTGCATCGTAGTGCGCTGGTTTGCCTCCTGCCAATTCAATCATTTTGTCGGGTGTGCCACCCCGCCCGCTCATAACAAAAAAGGAATTGCTTGCACGCCCAAATTGAATAATCATTACGGTAGGAGTATCTTTTACATGTATAACAGCCAGTTCGTTGTTTGCTCTTTTTAAATCAGCGTCTAATTTGTCATTAAGTGAATCTGCTTTGCCAGGCACGTTAAAAAAATCACCCAATTGTTTCATTAATAATTTTGCACTATCAACGGAATTGTCACCATGATATCCTTTTATATTTAGGCCGGCTTTTTCTAATTGCGGCAATACATTATCGGGCCCGATGTTATAGTCATGCAAAACCAGGTCCGGCTTCATTGATATAATGCCTTCGGCGCTTAGCATGCGATGATAACCTACTGTAGGTAGCAGTTTAGCACTATCCGGAAAAGTGCTCGACAGATCTACTGCTACTATATCATGCCCTTTTCCTAAGGCGAAAATCATTTCATTCAATTGCTTGGAAACGCAAACGATTCTTATGTCTTTTTTAGAATCATTTTCTTTATTACCAAATCTTCCACATGAGAAAAGGATGATTGCAATTGGTAAGATCAATACTATTTTTTTCATCATTTTTTTATTAGCCACGAAGGCACGAAGAGAGAAAGTAATACAAAAACGTTCATGCCTTCGTGGCGTTAATTAAAAATTATATTTCAAATTTATTCCTCCAAAATAATTTGCTTTGTAAGGAGCCGGGATGTACGCATCAGGCAACTGGTTTACAAAAACTATTATTGGGTACTGGGTGCCAGTGATGTTATTGACACCAAAGAATGCGTCGAGGTCAAAATGTGCTGACAAACTGTGCTGGTAGCCAATTTTAGAATTTAGTAAACTATATTTTTTGGTTTTATTTTCACCGTCCGAGGTGAAAGGAAATCCATCTTTGTACATGTAGATCACATTGGCATACAATCCGCATTTTGTGTAAAAGTCTATGCCGGCATTAGCAGTAACAGGTGACACACCAGCTACGCCTTTACCACTGTAATCGGTAACCGATATGGTGGAAGCCGGGTTGTTTAATTTTTGGAACTGGTAATCTTTGTATTTGAAATCGCTATAGGTAAAATTTACAAACGGCCGGATCGATGAGAAAAAGGCGGTGTTTGATTCGTAGGCTGAAAATTTCACCAAAACCTCCACACCCTTGTCATCCTGTTTGCCCCCATTTGCTATGTATGTGTAGGCTGTAGTTGTTGAGTTTAATGGCACAGCAACCGCATACATTTTGTTTGAAAATATTGCGTCAAATATGGCAACCTGGTAGGTAAGCTTATTGTTAAGAAGCGCACCTTTGGAACCTATTTCGTATTGGTTTCCAATCTCTGCTTCCAGGCCTGTATTTAATGCTCCTGTGGTTGGTATAAAGAAGTATGAACTCACCGGGGCTTTGTATGCTTTGCTATAAGAGGCATATAGAGAAAACTGTTTTGAGAAAACTTTATTAATTGCAAAATGAGGAGAGAACATTCCATCATAGGATTTAGAAAATCTAGCAGGCTTTGTACTACCGGCCACGAACAACCTGTCGTTTAATTCTATTTTCATACTACTCATTCCAATACCTGCAGTAATTGATACATCGTGCGGAAGGGAAAGGGACCATTCTGTAAATACAGAAGTAGTAGAAGAGATTGTAAATTGGTTGCTTCTAACAGCTCCAATTTTATTATATCCTGAAAGATTGCTGCTATCGGCAACCATGGCGTAGCTTATTGTTTGAGCCCTTTGCTGCTGGCTTTCAACGCCGGTAATTCCGCTTAAGGTCACGCCTTCTGCCAAAGAAAATTTAGTGTCTAATGTAGAGCGAAGCCCATAATTCAGCGGGTCTTTGTCAGTCCAGCCACCGGCGGAACTTGAATTTGTATTTGCACCCGTTCCGAAGATTGTTGTGGTGTTAGAAACATTTTCAGAAAATTTATAAGTGTGGCTCAGGCCTGCGCGAAAACTTATAACCTCCGAGTGTGCATTATTTTTTATGTAGAAGGGATTTCCGGAATAATCTTTTGTTTCATACTGATCAATGGTTAACTCTCCGGCTCTTTCATCATAGCTGTTGCTATACCCGAAATACGTACTTATTGTTTGTTTATCATTGGGATTGAATTCACCAAAGGAGTTTACAAAGTCTTTGTGAGATGAGTTGTGGAGCAAGTAACCATCCGAAGTTTGTCGACCATAATTAACCAGGATTGATGAACGCTCTCCACCCATTTGAAAGTGAGTAGTGTACCGCTGCAATCCATAGCTTCCAATCAATACGTCCTGTCCAATAGAAGTTTTACCTTTTTCGGGTTGTATTGTTTTGAGGTTTACTACGCCCGATATAGCCAAACCATATAGAGTGCCGGAAGGCCCTTTGGCCACTTCAACGTTACCTACTGAGCCAAAATCGATATCGTCGAGCTGCGTGATGCCTTCTGCATCGGTGATGGGAATATTATTAAGGTAAACTTTGTAGCCTTGTCCATCGAAATTACTGTTCAATCCATTGGTTCCTCTTACGCCATTTCCATAACCTCTTATGTTAAATTGCTGTCCCGAAGAAACGGCCCTTCTTTGAAAAGTAACGCCCGGAACGTTTCCATTTATAGCGTCATCGAGATATAAACCTGTTCCCCTCTTTATTTCTGTTTCACCAAGTTTGGTGATGGAAGTTGGCTGGTACAAAATAGCTTTGTTCTCATTTGAAGTGGCTGTAATTTCCACTTCATTTAAGTTGTTGGTTGTTTGTAACAACGCAATATTTATATCGTCATTGCAATTTTTTATGGATTGCTTTACAGTTGCATAGCCTACGTAAGACACTGTGATCTCGCGGTTTTCGGAACAGTTAATATAAAAGAATCCATCTTTGTCAGAAGTGGTTCCGCCCTTGCCTGCGAATTTAACAGTTGCTCCAAAAATCGGTTCGTTCGTTTGCTGGTCGATGATTTTTCCTTTTATTGTTTGAGAAAACAACGGCAGAGAAAGTATTATCGCAGCAAGAAAAAAAATAGTTTTCATTATTCCTGGTTTAAATTTTTATTCCCATGCAGGCCCAAAGAACACTAAGAAAAAGTTTGTCCTTGTGCACTTATGAGAATTACTCAATTAATGTATAATTAAAAAATAGAATGCGCTCAACGATCAATCTGTCAGCGACAACCGGCAAACAGAAATATCAAAATTATGTGAGCTTTATACATTCTTCCAGGGTGGTGGCGATGCAACATTTATGTATTGTGCAACAGGGGTATCATTTTTTAAAAATAAAAATGACGCAGATTTATTTTTTGAAATAAAAAGAAGATTTTCAGTTTCTGATCGAATGGTAAAGGGGCCGGGATTAAACTTGAATGCAGAAAAGTTTTTTTGTGTTGCAGTTCCTTTAGTATTATTTATTTGATTGTTTACTTCCTCTCTTATTTCATCTTCAATTTTATCAGGTATGCATTTAATAAAAATACTGTCCGCGGATTTTTGTTGACTAACTATATCATACATTTTACCGTTGAACATGATCTCATCATCTTCAACAAATACAAGATCGATGTCCTTATCATGGATATAATCACGTGAAAATGAAAATTCGAAAACACTGCCTTTGAAAATTTCTGAATGCAGGATTATTTCTTTTTGTTGTTGGCGAATACTATATAAACTTAACTGGTAGGAGATGTATAATCCACTGCTGCAAAGGATCATAATTAGAAATAAAAATATTGCAGTAGTCTTTTTCAATCGAAGAGTTTGGCAGGCGAAATTATATTATTTTGAGAGAATAATTTGCTGAAAAGAAAGGTTTCTTAATTTCTTTATTTGCTCTTTTCAAAAAGGTAACGCACCGGTATCATCCACCGAAAAATTATCCATTTCGTTTTCATCACATTCATTATAAAATTGAAGGCAACTGCAATATTCTTTGAAAACACAATCCGGTGCATATCCTGAACAATAATCAAAAGTCATGAAGCCGCTGTTTACAATTGTTGTTCCTTCGTCTAAAGTTTTTACGAGAAAAGAATATTGCAAATCAACTGGGAATTTTTCAGGCAGGTCAATACCTGAATTCCAGGTAAACATCATGTGTTTAAACGCTTTTATAACCAGCTTCATGTCTTTTTTAGTAAGCTGGCTGGCAGGAGGGAAGTTTACAGACTCAAGACCGCAGTAGTAACCAAAAGTGTGTTCAGGTTCGTCCCCTTCAAGCCATTTCTCCATATCTTCCATTTCTTCTTCGAAAGAAATTTCCCGTGTTTCAACTTCCGTAATTTCAGTGCGGTGTGCGGCTTCTATATCGGCCAAAAGATGAGGAAGATATGGATGCATAGTTGAAGTGTATTAGATTCCGGCAGCTAAACATATAATAATGAATACAGTCTTTAGATTCCGGAAGATATAATCATTGTCGTTAGTTTAAAGCCAACGATAAAAAAATTCAAAAAAATTATTTCAAATCTTCTTTTATTTCCCATACCAAAGCACTGGCGCCAAGTATAGCCGCGTCCGATTCCTTCAATTCGCTAAATAATAATTTTACTTTATTTTGAAATATAGGCAGCAGGTTCTTTTCCATGCTTTCCTTAACGGGATCCATTAAGAACTTGCCTGCCTTTATTACACCACCAAATAATATGATTGCTTCTGGCGAAGAGAACATTACA
>JBBSBD010000245.1:0-9103 GCA_038251675.1 Chitinophagales bacterium
CAGTGAAGGAGACAGTGTTTCTTTCAAAAGATATGATACGTCTACTGCACGTCTAAAGGAATTAAATGGCATGTTTACCAACGATGAATACTGGCTTATATTTCCTTACCATCTTGTATGGGACAAGGGTATGACTTTTACGGACAATGGAGAAGCGCTGGGACCGGTAACCGGTGATTCTTTGCATAAGTACACCATTCAATATAACAAATCTGATGGCTTTACTCCTGGAGATATGTATGTAATCTATACAGATGCAAAGGATAAAATTAACGAATGGGAATACCACCGGACAGGTAGCGCGGAACCCTCCCTAATGACCACCTGGGAAGATTATGAAAAGTTTGGTGATTTACCATTTTCAACCAATCATAAGTCTAAAGATGGAACACTTCGAATATATTTTACTGACATAAAAGTGTCAGAATAAATATGCGCCTGCAATAATTTTTTGCATTCTCATTTTTCGTCTCTATATTCGAACAGACTGAATGTATTTTTGTCCTTCACCGGTACCATTGTTATCATACCTTATCCCTTTTGACAACTCAAAACATAGGCGTGAATTTTTTATTTGCACCTCAATTTTTGGAAAGATTTTTTTGAAGCTTATTAATTCCCTCATTTTTTAAAATATAATAATATGCCAGCATCTGACGATAAAGCAACCTTGAAATTTAAGGTTATGATCATTAATACGGCGGAACTAAAAAAAGTATTGCAGGATCCGGACTTTGATGGTATCACACTGCAATTAAGCCAGTCAATCGGTAACTCATCTAACGGTGCTTCGGATAGCAAACCTACCTTCGGCTTTATAGCATACAAACATTTTGCTTCCAGGAAAAAGCAAGAGCAAATTACCGATCCTAAATTCTTTGCAGATAATAACGGGGCTGAAGTAATTAAAGATGTTGAAATAGGCGGTGATGGGCTTATGGCTCATTTTGGAAACCTGAAGTTTACAAGGGCGGATATGAAAGAAGATATTGATACAGCCAAATTTCCATTCCTTATTTTATCACCTGAACATGGCACCGGCGAACATGCGAACTATATCACATGCAAAGCTATTTATACAGATAATTTAAACGACGTAGCGCCACAGCCACAAAGCCTGAGCAGGGGTGTGCCGATAAAATCCATTGGTATAAATCCATCGCCCCCGGCTTAGAGAATAATAGAAAAAGATTACTAAAACAAAAAAGGCTTAACGGCCTTTTTTAATTTCAAGGCACTACCGGTAATCATACCCGCAAGTATATTTCCATTCGGGCGGCTCTGCCTGGTGAATTATATTCTACTCCATTATTACTTTATACAAAAGCTTTTGCTAACTTTCTATATCAATTCTTGCTTAATAATTAAAACATAAGAAAAATCTATACAGTTATGGTTTTTCTTTTGCCATTACTCATTTTCAAAAGAAGATTAAAAGGAAATTGTAAATTGATCTCAATGAAAATGCTTACCTAAAGAAATTGTTTATATGAAACGCAGTACTATCATCTTATTTTTTTTCTTTTATCCATGCAGTACAAATGCACAAAACAGGTATATAGATAGCCTCAACAAGCTAATCAGTAAGGCAAAGACAGATACTGCAAGAATTAACCTGGTAAACAAGAAAATTTATAGGCTCGGCGAGATTAACCTTGACTCTGCTTTGAAACTTGCAAAAGTAAATCTTGACGATGCCAGGAAGATAGATTATAAAAAAGGAGAAGCCAATGCTTTGCTGAATATTGCCACCAATTTTTCCACGAAAGGAAATTATGATTCAGCAAAAAAATGCCTTACGGATGCCGAGAAGATCTCTTCCTCGTTGGGTGATTCAGACCTCATTGGAAGTGTTTATTCGGGGCTTGGTATGTGGTACGGCGTTCAAAGTAAGTATGATACTTCCGCAATTTTTTATCAAAAGACAGCTGACATTTATGAACGACTGGGTAATAAAACTTCTTTGGGCAGAAGTTATGGCAACCTGGCTATTGGGTATATGATGCAATCTAATTTCCCCCAGGCACTGCTTTACCAGCAAAAATCACTGAAGTTAGCAGAAGAGATGAATAATAAATCTGGCCAGGCTTACACCTTAATGAATATGGGCAGTACGTATCAAAAAATGGGCGATACGCTTAGGGCCGAGCAATCTTTTCTTAAAGGTATTGGAATTGCGAAAAGTCTTGGGATAAAAAATGTAGAGCTATATGGCTACTCTAATTTGGCAGCACTTTATACTACGTTAAACAAGTGGGACAAAGCATATACCTACGCTATGAATGCTGCCACGCTGGCGAAAACCATGGGTGATGCAGGAATACAGGCTGCAAGTATTGCAAAAGCAGCTACAGCGCTTGGTAAAAGTAAAAAGTATAAAGAAGCAGAAACCCTGGCTATACAAGCCATGGCAATTGCAGACTCCGCAGGCCAACCGTTAGTGCTTTACCAAACCTATTCCACAATGGGCAGTATTCTTACGGAACAGGAAAAATATAAAGAAGCGATTCCATTACTTGAAAAAAGTATTGATACGCTGAAGAATGCTGATGGGTATGATGAATCTATTGCCGAAGCGTATGCGTCTTTATCATTGTGTTATGAAAAGACCGGGAACTACGAAAAAGCTTTAAAGAACTACAAGGCCTCCGCGGAAATTATAGATTCCGTTCGGGGTAAAGAGAATATCCGGAAAGCAACGGAACTTAATATGACCTCAGAGTTTGAAAAAAAGAAAGCGCTAACCGATGCAATACAGGCAAAAAAAAATGCGGAGGCAAGATCAAAGCAATTGCTTTTGCTAGGCGGCCTTTTACTGGCTATAATTCTTGCAACAGGAGGATGGATTGCCTTTAGAAACAAGCAAAAAGCAAACCGCAAACTTGAAATTCAAAAAGCAGAAATACAAAGCACACTTTCGAAGCTCAAGACTACCCAGGCCCAACTAATTCAAGCGGAGAAAATGGCATCGCTGGGCGAACTAACGGCAGGCATAGCCCACGAGATACAAAACCCGCTGAACTTTGTAAAGAATTTTTCTGAAGTAAGTACGGAATTGGTGGATGATATGGAAGAAGAATTGAGGGCCGGTAAAAAGGAGACTGCAATAATTATTGCAGGCAGCCTTAAAGAAAATCTTGAAAAAATAACTTACCATGGCACACGTGCATCTTCCATTGTAAAAGGTATGTTGCAGCATTCCCGCAACAGCACCGGCCTCAAAGAGCTAACAAACATTAATGCACTTGCCGATGAATATTTACGATTAAGTTTTCATGGACTCAGGGCTAAAGACAAATCTTTTAATGCAACTGTAAAAACGGATTTTGATGAAAGCCTCTCTGCCCCTGCGGGTAAAATCAATATCATTTCACAGGATGTTGGGAGGGTTTTATTGAATCTATTTACCAACGCTTTTTATTCCGTTGCAGAAAAAAAGAGAAGCAGCCCGCCGCCCGGATCGGGTGTTCAATATGAGCCCATCGTTTCAATAAGCACTAAAAAAGCTGATGGCCAGGTAGAAATAAGGGTAAAAGACAACGGCAATGGCATACCCCAAAATGTTGTTGATAAAATCTTTCAACCTTTCTTTACAACAAAACCAACAGGACAGGGAACAGGATTGGGATTATCATTAAGCTACGATATCATTAAAACACACGGTGGTGAAATAAAAGTGGAAACGAATGAAGGTGAAGGAAGTGAGTTCATTATTACTCTTCCAATTAAATAAAACACAATGACCAGTCACCAGGAGCAGCTACTCAAAAAAAGAAATGCTAAACTGAAAAAAGACCTGGCACAAAAAAACCGCGTACTGGAAGTTGAAGCGGCATTGGAAAAAGTGCGGAGCCGTTCAATCGGCATGCAGAAAAGTGAAGAGCTTAAAGAAGTAATACAGGTTGTATATGAACAATTCGTTCATCTGAATATTAAGGTTGACCATGCCGGTTTTGTAGTTGACTATATACCGAAATTCGATTGGCATTTTTGGATCGCTGATAAGCAGGTCATACCTTCTAAAATAACGCATCCGTATTTTGAGTCTGTTTGGGCAAATCAATTTAATGAAGCAAAAGAAAAAGGTTCAGACTTATTTGCCACCAATTTAAATTTTGAAGAAAAGAACAAATTTTACAAGGAGCTTTTATCATATGTTCCCGGATTACCGCAAGCGTCAAAAGATTTTTATTTAAGTTGTCCCGGTCTTGCCGGTTCCACTGTATTGTTAGAGAATGTTTCCCTATACATCGAGAATTTTTCAGGTACTCCATACACAGATGAAGAGAACGTCACACTTATGCGTTTTGGAAAAGTTTTTGACCAGACCTATACGCGTTTTCTTGATCTGCAAAAAGCAGAAGCACAGGCAAGAGAAGCACAGATTGAAGCGGCGTTGGAAAGAGTCCGTTCCAGGAGTATGGCTATGCATAAAAGTGAAGAATTGCTGGATGTAATTACGGTGGTGTCGGAACAATTACATCAACTGAATTTTAAATTTGATCATGTAAGTTTTGCGATCAATAACCAGGAGCAGGATTATAATTTCTGGGTATCAATCGTTGGTCAGCCTCAGCCTTACACGCTTCATGTCCCTTATCTGAAAAATCCGATGTTTGAACGGATAAGAGAAGTGCAAAAAAATAAACTTGCTTTTTATGCCGATACGTTAACGCACGAAGAAAACAGGCATTGGCACCTGCATGTTTTTGAAAATACCGATCTTAAATACTTATCCGGCGAAATAAAAGAATACATATTGAACAGTGGCTATGCCAGATCCATTGCTATCATGCCCAACATCATGTTGATATTGGGCAACTATGCGGCCATACCCTATGCCGATGAAGCAAATAAAATATTCAAACGCTTTGCACAAGTCTTCGAACAATCATACACCCGCTTCCTCGATCTGCAAAAAGCAGAAGCGCTGGCAAGGGAATCACAAATTCAACTGGCATTGGAAAGAGTTCGTGCAAGGACCATGGCGATGCAGAAAAGCGATGAACTGGCGAGTGCTGCATCATTATTATTTAAGCAATTAGAAGATCTGGGTATTAAAAGTTGGTCAAGCGGATTTAATATATGGCAGGCTGATGGTAGATCTGCTACTATTAATATGTGTAACCCGGATGGAAGTATAGCAAATCCTTATCACTTGCCCCACACAGAAGATATCTTCTTTATAAAGATTTGTGAAGCCAGGCAAAGAGGTGATGATTTATTGGTAATGGAGACGGGAGGGAAAGAATTGGAAGAAACATACAACTACATGTTTAGTGTGCCTGAAGTTAGAAAAATGCTTGGTGGCATGGAGGATACCGGATTTCAAATTCCAAAATTTCAAGTCAGTCATTGTGTTTTTTTTTCTCAAGGTTACCTCATGTTCATTACTTATGAACCGGTTCCTGAAATGTGGGATATCTTCAAACGCTTCGCTAAAGTTTTTGAACAAACCTATACCCGTTTCCTCGATCTTCAAAAAGCAGAAGCACAGGCAAGAGAAGCTAAGATCGAAGCTTCGTTGGAAAGTGTAAGAGCAAGTTCTATGGCCATGCATAGTTCCGACGAATTGGAGAAAGTGGTTAAAACATTATCCGATAAGCTTGTTGATCTTGGGCTTTCTCTGGATGGAGCCGCGATTTTCTTTTTTGAAAAAGAGAAAAGAAATTTTCATCTCTGGGTCGCCACTATCTATTTACCCAACCCGATCAAAGTAGAAATGCCCTACGATGAGGATATTCAAAACAAACCTATCATTAGAGATTTGTGGGGAGCAATAGAAACAGGAGAGGGCTTTATTAATAAATCGTACTCCGGTAAAGTAAAGGATGATTACTTCCGCTTTGTTAATAAAAATAATGAATCAACAATTCCTGAGGCAACGAAAGAATTTCAGTTGGCGGCGGAAAATTGGACGACCAGTTTTACAGCCGGGAAAAATTCTGTTATAATGATTGATAGCTGGACAGGAAAGGTTATATCGTCAGAGGATTTTCAGGTTTTAAAGAGATTTGCCAAAGTATTTGAACAGGCCTATACCCGTTTTCTCGATCTTCAAAAAGCAGAAGCACAGGCAAGGGAAGGTCAAATAGAATTATCATTAGAAAGAGTTCGTGCAAAAACAATGGCAATGCACAACAGCGCCGATGTAGGTGAAACAGCAGCTGTAATGGTTGAAGAATTAAAGAAGCTGGGAATAGAAACCATACGCTGTGGCATCGGCATAATGCATGAACCGGGTGATATGGAAGTATGGACCATTAGTACAAATGAAAACAACAAAACAGACATCATCATAGGCTGGCTTGATATGAATATGCATCCGCTGTTGCATGGTGCTTTCGAAAGCTGGCGCAATAAAGTTGACAGCTATTCTTATGAATTAAAAGAAGATGACCTGTTGAGTTATTACAACGCTATCAATAATTACCCGGGCTACCCAATTCGGTACGACACTGCTAACTTACCTAAGCAAATACTCCATAACGAATTTCATTTTGCTGAAGGAACATTATTTGCCTTTTCATTACAGCAATTAACAAATGAGCAACGAAAAATATTTAAACGTTTTGCCGGCGTATTCGGGCAAACCTATCGTCGCTATCTCGACTTAAAAAAAGCAGAAGCACAGGCACGAGAAGCCCGGATTGAAGCTGCATTGGAAAGGGTAAGAAGCGAGGCTATGGCTATGCATTCCTCTGAGGGACTATTATCTGTAACGCTTGTTTTGCGCGGGCAAATGGCCATATTAGAACAAAAAGAACTTGAATCTATTCTCATTCACATTTATAACGAAAAGAACAATACGTTTGAAGCGTGGTTTTCATATCGCTATCCTGAAGATCCTGACGGGAAAATAATAAATGGCAGATGCGTGCTCGACTGGACCAAAACAAAAAGGGCTTCCCTGGACAAAGAAAAATACTATTTAAAAGAATCTGATTATACCATTGTAGCAGATTACACCATGCTGAAAGAGTGGTATGAATACCTGGAAATACAGGTTCCTGAAGTTGTAGAACATAATGAACATGGAGATATTTTAATACCCGATGTTCTGTATTATAACTATTCAAAATTTTCCGGAGGCACATTGCTGCTTATTACAAATAAGGAGGCGTCAGTCGATTCAAAATATTTACTCAAGCGCTCTGCGGAAGTTTTTAATCTTGCTTATACCCGCTTTCTCGATTTACAAAAAACAGAAGCACAGGCAAGAGAAGCAAAAATAGAAGCTGCGTTAGAAAGAGTAAGAAGCCGCACACTTGCTATGCAAAAAAGTGATGAACTGGCAGAAACATCAGCCATTCTTTTTAAACAGCTTATAGGGCTCGGTATTGAACCCCACCGTTTATATTTCACCATTATAAAAGATAATAGCGGTGAGGCTGAATTTTGGATTACAGATGAAGACGGCACAAAAGTAAGTTCGGCATATACCGCAAATCTCAATGACAACAAGGCCTTCAAAAAAATGTTTTCCGGCTGGCAAGAAAAAAAGAAATCCCTGGTAATTGATATGCAGGGACAGGAGCTGCAGGACTATTTCTCACACCTTACCAGCCTAAAAGTTCCATTCAAAGATGGGATTTCTCACAAGAGAAGAATACAGCATCTTGCCTATTTCAATAAAGGCTTTATTGGTATGGCTTCGCCTGATGAACAGCCGGAAGAAGCTTTACATTTATTAGAACGTTTTGCTGCCGTATTCAACCTAACCTTTACCCGTTTCAATGATTTAAAAATTGCAGAGGCACATGCGATAAAAGCTGAAGAAGACTTAATAAAACTGCAAACAGAAAAGAAGCGGGCTGAAGATGCTTTGAGCGAATTGCAGGTTACGCAAAAACAATTGATACAATCAGAAAAGATGGCTTCGCTCGGCGAGCTTACGGCGGGCATTGCGCATGAAATTCAAAACCCGTTAAATTTTGTAAACAATTTTTCTGAAGTAAGTAAAGAGTTGCTGGATGAAATGAAAGTAGCCCTGGCTAACGGTGACGCAGATGACGTAGAACAAATAGCGGATGATATTATAAAAAATCTTGAAAAGATAAACCATCACGGCAGGCGGGCCGATGCTATTGTAAAGAACATGCTTCAACATTCACGAAGCAGTTCCTCACAAAAAGAACCGACAAACATTAATTCATTGGCCGAAGAATATTTACGATTGAGCTATCATGGAATGCGTGCAAAAGACAAAGACCTGGCTACCGGGCAAGCAGGTTTCAATACCGAAATAAAAACAGATTTTGATGAAAGCATCGGGAAAATATACATCATTCCGCAGGATATTGGAAGAGTGTTATTGAATTTATACAACAATGCATTTTACGCACTAAATGAAAAAAAGAATGCTTCGACAAGCCTGCCTGCCGGACAGGCAGGCTCAGCAGGGCAATCAGAAAACTATGAACCTACAATTTTTATTACCACAAAAAAGATGAGCGATAAAGTTTCCATCAGTGTAAAAGATAATGGTAATGGCATTCCACAAAAAGTATTAGACAAAATATTTCAGCCATTCTTCACCACAAAACCAACCGGGCTGGGAACAGGATTGGGTTTGAGCCTGAGCTATGATATTATAAAAGCACATGGTGGTGAAATAAAAGTTGAGACAAAGGAAGGTGAAGGAAGTGAGTTTATTATTCAATTACCTGTTGTTTAAAAAATATTTACTTTTCATCTCATGAAAAAAAACCGCATCGCCCGAAGTTTATTTGTTGTTCTGATAGCAGTTATATCCGGGAATTTATCTGCTCAATCAAACAAAAATTTCACATGGCCGCTTGGCAAAGTAGCCGCCATTAGCTTAAGCTTTGATGATGCCCGATACAGCCAGGTTGAGGGCGGCACAGCACTTCTTGACAGCCTTCATGTAAAAGCAACCTTTTATGTTGTTCCGTCCGCGGTTGAGGCCAGGCTGGAGGGCTGGAAAAAAGCGGTGACAAGTGGACATGAGATAGGGAACCATTCTTTATATCATCCCTGCTCAGGAAATTTTGTATGGTCAAGAACACATGCATTAGAAAACTATACACTTGATAGTATGCGAAATGAATTAACGGAAGCTAATAGTGCTATTAAAAAATTA
>JBBSBD010000246.1:0-8998 GCA_038251675.1 Chitinophagales bacterium
AACATTATTTTCGATTTGGGTGGTGTGTTGCTGAATATCAACCCGTTACTTTCCATGCTCGAGCTTGAACGAATAAGCGGTATAGCCAAAGAGGACCTCATATTGAAGTTTACTGAAACACGTATTTTTGAAAAATTTGATACCGGAAGCCTTAGTGATGTCCAATTCAGGAGCGAATTATGCCTGATAATGAACCGGAAAGTAAACGATACGGAAATAGACAGGGTGTGGAACGAGCTTTTACTCGATTTCCCTTTGCCGAGGGTGGAACTGTTGCAACTGCTAAGAAAAAACTATCGTGTTTTCCTGCTATCCAATACAAATACCATCCATTTCGATAAGTATTCGTATGATTTCCATGAAAAACATGGTTTCCAAATGACAGAGCTGTTTGAGAAACTATTCCTTTCGCACGAAATAGTTTGCATAAACCGGATACAGGAATTTATATACATCTTCTCCAACATGCAGACATTGAAACTTCAAAATCTGTTTTTTTTGATGATTTATCTGCCAATATCGAAGCAGCTGAAAAAATGGGTATTGTGGGGATTCATATCACTAAAGGGAATGATGTCACCTCCTTTTTTGAGAATGGATTACTCAAGTGAGATTTTTGTGATTGAAATTTTTATCCATAAACTACTTTCACCGATTTCTCTTAACCCACCTCTTGTAAGAAAAAAGAAAGCGATGAACCCGAACCTTCACTCTATACAAATGGGGATCAGCTAACTGGAAAAATGATGCTAAAGGATATTTTCCGGTGCTTACTTCTCTTGCTTCCATATGGAATACTCAGTTGGCAGCCGAATTCGGGAATGCTTACGGCGAAGAAGTAGTAATCAGGGGGAAAGATATAATGCTTGCCCCGGACTCAACATATACCGTACTCCACCCTCGATGTACTATATAGCTTATGCCGGAACACCTTGTTGATTTTTCCGGAAAAAGAAAAGATATTGATGCACAATGGTCGACAATGTACCCGACACAAAGAACATCAGATTTGCTCAATATTCTGCCGTCCGAACTATAAAATTAAGTTTCAAATTCAGATTGGAAAAATCAGTACTTGAATACGTTGACTCGACTGTTGAAGATACCTCCCCTTTTTGATTGAAATTTGTTGTTTTATAATTGGCATCGATTTTCGTTACGACCTGCTGTGTCTCAGCCGTATTGTTGGTTTTAAACATTTTTATATTTTGTCCATATACTTCCTGGAAATCTTTGGTGGCTGATTCTGGTTGCAGGTAATTCATAAAATTATTCAGCCAATAGGTTTTTGTTTTTTCTTCTAATATATCCTTATAACCAAGCCAAACAATTCTTTCCTCAACATCTCCGTTGTCCCCATCAGTGAATTCAATAAAAGTATGCAACTTATGAAACTTTTGTTCTTGCTCAGTAATTTTCATTGTTCCAATGATTACATCATAATCAATGATTTGAGTGTATGAAGTACTGTCTTTCATGGTTGGCATTCCTTTGATTTGCCCCTGATCAATAATTAGGGCGAATTGCGTAATTATTTGGAGAGTATGTTCATTTAGAATTTGTTTGGAGGTATTTTTATCGGTCATCCTCACATCAAATTCAGTTACTTTCTGCAACCAATCGGCATTTGGAGAACCAATCATTATATAGTCTTGTTGGTCGCCAAAACTATGTGTCATTGGAGTGTTCCCATTATATATAGTTAACATGCCTACACTTTCAATATTGAGAATAGGCATGGCTGTGAGTTCAAACGAAGCATCAAAATCTTTTATCAAACTGCTTGCACCGATGTATTCCTTATTAATTAGCAGCAAAAAGCTGTAATTGTTGAATTTGGTTAATGTATTTTCCTTATTTCTATTCTCCAATAAGAAGTTATACTCGGTTGAATCAGAGATATCGACATAGGTCATCTGCTTTTTTTCAAAATCATACGATACGTGATATACCATGTGGTTGTAATCAAACTCATGCTTTCGTTTGTAATTTACGAGAACCATTGTGTCAGGGCAGATGTTTTCGAGCAGTACGATTTTAGCGGCCATGTATGGAACCGTTATATTCATATCATCATTTTGAACCATCTCGTCGCCCTCTTTAAAGCGATAAGTAACCGGATGGGTAAAAGCGCCCTTGTTTTTGGGATCTTGCAGATAGGCATAAGGATTTCCTTTTTTGTTGATCAGGGTAAAGTTTTCGTTTTCTCCCGAAAGCAAAAACTTTACATATTCCTCGTATTCGTCGCCTAAAATAGCGTCAAGATGGTTGCTTGTATAGCTGGCCAGATAGGTTCGCCAACTGCCAAACCATGATGTTTCCTTTAGCAGAGTTGCAGGTTTCAGTTTTTTATCTCCGTCCCGATAGCTGCGCAAATAGTGCAAAAAGTTTCCGGCCAGATAGTTATAATGAATATTCCCGGCCAAATTGTTTGTCAAAAACGACATGTCCCAGTAATCCCACGAATTGGAAAGGAAATTAAAGATGGATATTTTTGATGTTTTTCCACTTTCCAGAAGTTCTTCAGGTTCGCACTTGGGCACTTCTTTGTCGTCCCACACAATACGGTCAGATAAAGTGGCATGTGCTTCCATCCAAAAACTGTTGCTGGGGTTGGCCGATATATAGTAATCCTGCGTATAGTGCATATATTCATGCGCCAATACTTGCCGGAGTTCCACAGGTGTCAACATATTTCTGCTAATCAGCAAATACCCGTCTAACATGCCCATGATGCCCACGCATCCTGCATCGTCCATCTCTTTTATATATACCTTAAATTTACCGTCGGGTACCGATAGCTCCAATGATTTGTATTTGGCAATTACTTTGGGCAAATATTCGGTAATGTCCTGAACCAGTATGGGGATACCTGCTACGTGCCAAGCTTGGGCGGATTGCTTTTTGGCGTACCCGTACTTCATAAAATCGGTATCTCCGTCTTTATAAAAAACGCGGATATTGTTTCGTTCATACACATCGGTGTATCCATTATTCATATCATTGTTGTCCCAAAACCACGAGAGTTTGGTCAGGTGATTGGTTGTAAACCCAATTGTGCTGTCTTTTATGCTTATGTGTGCATGTTCAAAGGGTTTCCAATCTTGGTTTTCATCATCGAAGTAAACGGCTTTCCACAGGTCTATTTCTTTATCCTTAATTTTTGTTTTATCGAAATTTTTCAGTTTGACGAGCAAAGGAACTACAAATTCATCTGCAAAGCTCACCTTAACATCATAGGCACTTCCGGCTATTACGGACACGGGGACTGCAGGAGGATTGTCTATTTTTGTGATGATAAGGCGAAAATCCTCATCGTGAAAATGGATGGGCACAAGCACCTCGATACTATCCACAGAAATGGTGCGCGAATCTTCTTTTACGTTTATTATTCCATCAAAGAGTACATTTCCTAAGGCTTTCACTTTTAGTTTGTCGCTATATATTGGGTCGCAATTTGTTTCCTGAAGGCTGCAACGATAAAAAGCTGTATTTCTGGGAGTAAGTACCAATTTGTCGTTGCTTACGCTTTTGACATTTGCTTTCAGATCCGCATGTTGCATTTGAGCCGATACCTTTTCCCAGGTAACACCATCGGCAGAGGCTTCCCATTGAACTACGCCCCTTTTTATTTTTTGTGGAGGCACCAGGGTTACCGTTCCATCGCTAATTGTTTTATTTGAAATTGCTTTTAGTGAGGTTACAAATTCTCCCGGATATTTTTCTGCTATTTTCTCTTCTTCTGTTATCAATTTAAATGCGATGGTATCGGTATTTAAACCTTCCAAACACAATATCTTGTAGTTGGGGTCGTCGGGCAAAGTAAATGTTGGAACTTTGGGATTGAAAACCTTGCAATAGTATTTATTTTTAAGGGTTAATTCATTGATAATTACTTTTAGCACAGGATTTGTTGGCTCATCTTTTAAGATGTTATTTGGATAGCAAAACCAGAAATATTCATTATCAGGATCAGATAGACGAGTGATTTCACGTACATCTATAGTTAAAGTATCTCCAATTTGAACATTATATAACTGCTTTTTAACCAAAACATTCTTTTGATTTCTTGCGCCACAAATTAGTTTTTCGGACTTTGGAATATCTTTAAAAATAAAACGATTACCATATAACCGGGTAGATTGCATCCTCATTATTTTTTCAGGAATTGAGCCTTGTATTTCGTTATTTTCCAGATTAACGGTTGCCGCATCACGAATATTAGCGAACGATGCCGGAATGCTCTCGATTTTATTGTTGCTCAGGTTTATCTCATATAAATCCGGACAATTCCCAATTTGTTCAGGAATGGTTTTGATTTGATTGTTCGAAAGATTTAAAGTTGCCAGAAGTTGAGATTGGCCAAAATTTGAAGGGATAAAAGCAATCTGGTTATTGCTGGCTTCCAAGTATTGCAAGTTTAGATTAAGGGCAAGGCCATCAGGTAAAACTTTTAACTGGTTATTGCCTATTTCCAGGCTTGCCAATTGAATTAAATTGCCAACTTCTTCCGGTATTGACGTTATTTGATTGTTGTATAAATTCAATGATTTCAAAGCGCTAAAATTACCAAGCCAGAATGGAATACTTCCGGTAATCTGGTTGTTCTGAAGTTCAATATTTATTAATCTTGGACAGCTCCAGTTTCCGTCAGCCAGCTCAGAAAATAAGTTGTCGTCTAATTTCAGGTAGGCTAAATTTGGCAGGTTCAGTACCGGAATGTTTCCGATTAGCCGATTTCCAGACAAAGTAATATCATTAAGCTCAGTTAAATTTCCAATAGTCGCTGGAAAATTACCCGTTAATTTTTGGTTGCTGATGTGGAGTTGTTGCAGTTTACTTAAATTTCCAATTTCAACCGGAATTGTTCCGGTGATATTTCCTTTTCCATAATAAGTTGTATCCTGATAGAGTCGGAGAAGTTTCATGTTCGATAAATTTCCGATGGATGCCGGAATCGTTCCTTCTAACGCTCCGGATATTGAAAGCCATTCAAGTTTGGTGAGTTTTCCGATGTCGGCAGGCAAAGCGCTTTTAAAGTTTCCCTTGTGTAAAGTTGGGTAAACATAAACGTAACTATTTGAGAGATTTATTTTTTTTAGATCGGTGAGATTGGTAATTGTTGATGGGATAGTGCCATTGAGGCAGCCACCTATAAATAATTCTTGAAGCGCCGTAAGATTGCCAATTTCAGGAGCTATACTTTGTGCCGTTTTGGGCGGTATCGAAGAACTCACCGTCAATCGGATTACCCGATCATTCATAACGACCACGCCTGGCCATGACCAAACCGACTTAGTTAAATCCCATTTTGTTACTTCATATCCACCCAAGGCATTGTGAATGGCGACCAATGCCAGTGAATCTTGCTTGTTTACGGGTGTTTGATTTGGAGAGAGAACTGCGATAGATGAAAAATTTGTAAAAAACTTCTGTCCGCCGCTTCCTGTCCCAAGCCATGAACCATTATTCATTGAAAAATATCCATTGAAATGTCCTCCCCATCCAAAATTCAAATGGAAGTAGTCGCGATTATCATATCCATCAATTACAACAGCATGGTTTTCAGGATACCCAATTATTGCAGCATATACCGGACGACGATGCTCTAATTCATTTTTTATATAGAAATTTTCGGAAATCCCGTTTTTGACGAAATAGTGGAAGTATTTTTCAATGTTTCCGATAACAGCGTTGTTGGGAGGACTGCTCCCTCCTGTTGTAAATCTCATATCCAGAGCAATTGCCACGTGGTAGGACAGTAGCTGTTGGGAATTATAAGTTGTATTTTCAAAATCGGCACATATCTCACCATAATTACCATAAGTGTAACAGTGTGAACCATATCCTTTTATTTGTTTGTTTTGTTCGGCAGCATGAAAAAGCATGATTTGAGTTATTGCGGTTGCCATACAGCCCGTGTAGCTGCCTCCAACTTCAGGATGATGAAATTGATTTAGCTTAATTCCATGTTCATACAGCAATGCGGGTACAATTGGATTTCCGGCACGCAAAGGTTTGGAAATGGGATTTATAAACTGCAAGGAATCTTCGTAGTAATTCATTAATGCCTGCAATTGCGGCGGAATATTTTCCGGTTGAAAACTTCCTTCGTCAGAGTATCCAACCACTTTAAAAGTATTGTGGCTTTGTGCTATCATGGCAAACCCAATGCCTTCCTGTTGAAAAACAAAAAGGGGCGTTTTTACATTTTCCGGCGATTGATAACATTGTGTGAGTACCGCTGCGGAGGCAGTGCTTTTAAGCATTGGTTTGTCTTGTTGCCGTATGGCAAAAAAATCAGATGCATACCTTCGTGCAGCAGTGTTTTCAGTATTTTGCGAAATGGCTAACAGGCTCGACAATAATAGTGTTGATAACAATGAGATAAATCTTACCGCCCAAGCCTTTTTGTTGTATAATACTTGTTTCATAGTTAGATATTTATCTGACAATTATTTTTTCAACTTTATGAATTTCTCCTGCTCTGATGGAAACAAAATAAGTTCCGGGAGATAGATTTACATTCAGCTCTGTACTTTTTGTAAGGGATTCCTGATGAACTACTTGCCCGGCTAGATTAAAAATCCTCATCAGTGCTTTTTTATTCTCCAATTCAGGAAGTTTGATCCAGATGTAATTGGTTACAACTGTGGGATAAACTTCAATTTTTTCATCCTCCTCAGTATTGGGGTTTGGGGATATACCGGCAATCTTCAGATTAAAGGAGGTTGTAGCCCTACATTTGTTATTGTCAGTTACTTTTAACGATAAATCGTCACCTTTCTTTGGAGTGAAAATTACAATGTCGTTTGTTGAAACAACGGCTCCGTTAAGCAGCCATTCAAATAGAAATGGGGTGATGCCACCTTCGATGTCATATCCCATAATCCCCAGCACAACAGGAATTCCTTGGGGAATTTCTTCGTCAAACAAGGCCACAACTTTTATCGGTTGGTCAGATTGTTGGGGCAAATCCATTTTAACTATGGTTTGGGCAGATATGCTATTCCATAAAAACATTGAAACGAGAATCAGAAAAATTTGTATAGTTCTCATGTTTTTTATTTTTTTGAAATTACTAATCTGAATCCTGTATTTTTACTTTTTAAACATAGTGGTTCATCTGGGTTACCTGTATTGCCCCAGCATCCATCGTATCCTGAGGGCACAATGCCATAGCGAAAAGCAATAATACAGTTACCCATAAAAATGGGAGTAGTAAAATCGCCGTTCCTTACCACACGTTCCTTTCCTGATATCGGGCCTGTCGGATTCTCTGAATTCTCAGGTATTATCACGCTCTGATTTTCATCTATAATAAAATCATAATAGTGCGCATACCAATCGCTACACCATTCTCCCACATTACCACTCATATCATAGATTCCCAATTCGTTTGGTACCTTTTGGGCCACATCATGCTTTCTGTTTTCTGAGTTATCAGCAAACCAGCCCACAGAATACAAATCGTTACTTCCTGCATATTTATAACCCTTACTTTTCTGCCCACCTTTGGCAGCATATTCCCACTCGGCTTCGGTTGGCAAACGAAACATATATTCGCTTTTTTGATTTAATCCAGGAATGAAGTCGTTAATAATAGTGTTCCATATAGTAGCGCTCACCGGTTGGTTTGGTTTTGAATCCTGATCATGCTCTTCAAAATCTTCCAATCCATCATAAGGAAGATTTCCTTTAATCGCTTTCCAGAGACCATTGGTTACTTCCGTTTCAGAAATGTAAAAGTCGTTTAGCGTTACTTTATGCATATATCCATAAGTGGTTTCGCCCATGATATAAGAACCACCTTTCACTAAAATCATATTAAAAGAGATATTGTTTATAGTAATATTAATTTTGAGAGAACCTACTTGCGAAACTTTAATTTCTTTAATTAAATCTCCCGCTTTAATGGTTACCACCGCATCGCGCGGAAATTGTTTGTTGGTTAAAGCTCCGATAATGAACCCGGTTGATTTATCTCCACTGGAAGTAGAAAGTGTTATCCAATCTGCAGTGCATGAGGCCGTCCAGTTTTTTTCTGTACGCACTACTACCAGGCTGGCATCTTTTTCGGCAGTGAAATTGATCGAGGTCAATGAAAGATCAAGAAAATCAACAACAACCACCGGCGGGTCTTCGGAAGACTCCTTTTTACTGCAAGAAAATAATATAAGAAAAAGAATATAAATCAGGGCTGATTTTTGTTTCATGATTTATTATTGAATTAAGGAGGATGAACTCTCCTGAGTTAAACAACAAAATTTTCACTTATTATTGCGCTGATATTCAGTATATTATATGACTATTTCCAAAAAAATAATCATGGTTGAACAAATATACAAAAAAATGGTCGAAAAAAATAAAATAAAGCTTCGATCGCTAATTTATAATTATTCCAAATTGTTATGGCTCTTAACGATTGCGTTTGATCTTTTAATTCGAATCTTAAAAAACTAACTATTTAAAACAAGTAGCATGATGCTACAGATAGAAACCCATTTATTGATTACAGCATATCTCTGGATATTAAACCTATTGTTGAAAGAAGTCATTTCTTTAGTTTTAACCAGATTGATTGTCTGCCCGATATAATAGCTATATATCATAGCGGAATAGAGAACATACACAGAATATGTATTCATGTTTGCTATATTAAACGACAAAAGCTGACTCTCAATGAATCAGCCTCACATATTGGGTCCACCTGATCCCGATCCCGATAGCTATCGGGACTATCGGGATGAACCAGGGACCTACTGATTATGAGTCAGTTGCTCTAACCTCCCGATAGCTATCGGGATGAGCTATAGGCCCTTCAAATTAAAGATCACTCTTTAATTGGAATTAAGGTTGCAAATTTACAACTTTGTGCTCAGAATCAAAGCCTGTACTTAATATTTTTTTTATGCCCGAAATTCAGAAGTCAAAAACCAGGAACATTATTTTCGATTTGGGTGGTGTGTTGCTGAATATCAACCCGTTACTTTCCATG
>JBBSBD010000247.1:0-8984 GCA_038251675.1 Chitinophagales bacterium
CGCCTTCTGCATCCCAGTCGCTTTGCATTAGTGGGTTAAGATGTATATCTGTTATGGGTTGCAGCCCGTAACTTATCTGCGGATCGTAACCATATAACTTAACTTTATTTGCAAGTTGCTCCTTTGCATGTGAAGCATAAATCGTATTAAATTTTCGTACTACTGAATTGACATTTGCCCGTGAATCGAGTACCACAAATGTTCCCAGGTACGCATTGAGCCATGCATCGTCCAGAAAGGCAAGCTCCATAAACTGAAAGCTAAACAAAACATCAAATTGGAGCGAAGAATTGGCGGGTGGATCTTTTACAACTCCTGTAATAATTAACGGCCTGCCAAGCCTGTCGAAAGATGGATCTGCATCCATACTTAATGTTTTACCAACCACATCATCAGTATTGAAAAATTTTTTCGCAGTACTTTCAGTTAACACTGCAGAATAGGCATTTGACAGGGCGGTCGCTGCATTACCATGTATTAGTTTAAAACTAAAAACATTAAAGAAATTTGAATCGGCGAACAGAGGCTTAATATGCAATCCTTTTCCATTGGCGATAACATCGTTGTAAATATCTCCGCCCATTATTCTTGCATAACTTTTTACCTCAGGCACCGCTTGTTTAAATGCCGGTCCCTGCACCTGGCCTGTGCCGCCAACAGTTTGCGGGGCTTCATTTTTATTGTCAATCAATGTCGTGGTAACACGGTAAAGGTTGGGATTATTAGCATGAAAATTATCAAAACTGTGTTCATCATTCCAATACAGAACAGCCAGCAACATGCAGGTAATTCCTGTTGCGAGTCCAACAATATTAATAATTGAATACAACCTGTTTTGCCTGAGGTGGCGAAAAGATATTTTTAAAAAAATATTCATCCAACAATTAAATTATTTTTTGAACTACTATATTTTATCCCCAATAATCCCACCTGCAATAATTTCTCGATTCTTATTCTTTTGCTTTACAAAAAATCGCTCCTTTACCATTAATTACCCCACAATTCTTCATGCGTTATTCTGTTCTTAAACTTTTCACCGGGTTTGCTATCGCTGCTTTTATTGCCTGGTAACTTACCGTGGCAATGGCTATCATTATGCATAATAAACCTGTGCCTGCAAACACCCACCATTCTATATTTATCCGGTAACTATATGTTTGCAGCCACTTGCTCATAGCCCACCATGCTACAGGTGATGCAATGACGAATGATATTACAACCAGCTTTAAAAAGTCCTTAGATAATAGTGTCGTAATATTCGCGACTGATGCGCCCAATACTTTCCGCACACCAATTTCTTTTATTCGGTTTTCGGCCATGTAGGTTGCAAGGCCAAACAAACCAAGGCAAGATATAAAAATGGTAAGGCCTGCGAACAGCGCAGACAGCTTGCCTGTACGTTGCTCTTCTTTAAATTTTTGGGCGTAAGACTCATCTGCAAAAACATATTCAAACGGGTATTGTGGATTGTATTTTTTAAATATTTTTTCTGCTTTGCTGAGGTTCTGCGCTGTTGAATGTGCCGGGTTGAGCTTAAAATGAATAACCTGAAGCCAATACAAAGGCCCCTGAACCATCATTGGATTAATCTTTTCATAGGGCGATTCTAAAATAAAATCTTTTACTACGCCCACCACATGCCATTCAAATATGCCATCGTCATCTTTTATTATTTGGCCGACGGGGTTTTTTAAACGCATCGCTTTTACTGCTGTTTCGTTGAGCAGTACGGCGGTTGTATCTGTCGGATAATTATTGATATCGATATCACGTCCTTCCAGCAGTTTAGCTCCCATTGTTTTCACAAAATCAGCATCTGAACCAAGCGTTACAAAATTCATTTTTTTATCAGCTTCTGTACTGCCCTGCCATGAGTAACCCCAGCCATCGTTCCAGTGCTGCGTTATAGGGTTGGCTGATTTAGTAACAGAAACCGCCGCACCACTGCTCAACAGATCATGTTTGATAAGACTATAATGTTTATTTATATCTCCCTGGTTAAAAGTATATACAAGATTATTTTTATCATAGCCCGAATTCCTGTCTTGCGCATATTGTATCTGGCGCTTAACAATAAGGGTACATATAATAAGTATAATAGCAAAGCTGAACTGCAATACCACCAATACTTTGCGTGGCGTTACTAGCGCATGGCCCGCCTTGAAGGTACCTTTCAGTACTTTAACCGGTTTATAAGATGAAAGATAAAAAGCAGGATAACTACCTGCTATAATACCTGTGAATACAATGAATGTTGCGATAAAAAGCCAATAAAGCGGATTGCTGAAATCTATCGAGAGTTCCGTACCAATTAATTGATTAAAGCCCTGCAAACTAACCTGCACAATAATAACAGCCAATGTACCTGCTATCATTGCGAGCATAACGCTTTCACCAATGAACTGTGCAACCAGCGAGCTTTTTCGCGAGCCCACTACCTTACGTATACCTACTTCTTTGGCCCGCTTCTCACTGCGGGCTGTACTCATGTTCATAAAATTGATGCAGGCAATAAGCAAAATAAAAACCGCGATAATGGTAAATAACCTTACAATTTTTATGCGTCCGTCTACCAGCTTTCCGCTTTCCGATTTTGAATACAAATACAATCTGCTTAGTGGCTGAGTAAATACTTCTGTTGTAGATTTTTGACCTTCTGTTATATGATTGATGGTTATGTTTTTTACTTTGGCATCGAAAGGCACCTGTGATGTACCGGGCTTTAGCAGTACATAAGTGCTTACGGAATTGCGACCCCATTGCGGGGCATCCCAACCTAATTTGGTTATAAAAGCCCAGGGTAAAAGGTATTCGAAATTAAGATGAGTATTGTTGGGCAAATCTTTTAGCACGCCTGTAACGGTAAAGTTTTCTGCAGTGTCTATACGCACCGTTTTACCCATCGGGTCCTCATTTCCAAATAGTTTTTTGGCCAATTTTTCAGTAAGTACAATGCTGTAATTATCGCCCAGGCATTTACTGTGACTACCTTTCAATAATGGAAATGTAAATACAGAAAGAAAGCCACTATCGGCAAAAGCACCCCGAACATTTAAATGCTTATCACCAACACTTGTTAAGAAAGTAACGTTTCTAAATCTTACAGCATCTTGCACTTCGGGATAATCTGTTTTAAGTGCAGCTGCCATAGGGGTTGGTGTACTATTCCATACCTGCAGTTCACCCCCAAATTTGTCACGATTATACATCATGTAAATCCTGTCTGTGTTTTTGAAAAAGCGATCATAGCTGATCTCATTTTGTATCCATAACAAAATCAGGATGGCACTGGCCATGCCCACTGCAAGTCCGGCTATATTAATAATCGAGAAGCCTTTGTTGCGATAAAGATTGCGGAAAGCAACTTTGAAATAATTTTTTATCATGTTATCCGCTTTTAGAATTTTGATTTAATAGTTTTGAACTCCCAATTTTAAGTTTTACATAAATTTTATTCCGTTCTCAAACTCTTCACAGGATTTGCGATTGCAGCCTTTATTGCCTGGAAGCTGATTGTTGCAAACGCAATGAACATAGCAACCAAAACTGCTACCACGAATATCCACCAGCTTACATTGATCCTGTATGCATAATCCTGCAACCATTTATGAACACTGAACCATGAAAGTGGCAATGCGATTAATGCAGCTATTAATACATATTTCAAAAAATCTTTTGAAAGCATCAGCACAAGGTTTTGTAAGGAGGCCCCCATCACTTTCCTGATGCCTACTTCTTTTGTCCTTCTCTCAGCAGCGTACGATGCAAGCCCGAATAAACCTAAACATGAAATGATGATCGCGAGTACTGCCAGCGTTCCAACAATAGTACTTATTTGTGAGTCGGAGCGATAGATCTCATTAAAATGATCGTCGAGAAACTGGTAATCAAGAGGGGTATCAGCACAATCTTTTTTCCATATCGATTCGATAAATGCAATAGCGTCTTTTTGTTTACCACCATTTATTTTAACAGACATATCACCATAACCCCAATCCTTCTGGTTAAACATGAACATTGTCTCAATCTTATTATGCAATGAATTAAAATTGAAATCTCTTGCGACGCCAACTATATGGCCAAGCGAATCAAAGCCAAATTGTTTACCCAATAATGATGTTACACCGGCTTTGGATGAATCCTCTTTTAATAATTCTTTTGCCAGCGTCTCATTAATGATATATTCTTTTCCGTTCGCAGATTCTTCTGAAGAAAAATCCCTTCCCGCAACCAATGGTATTTTATAAAGATTTAGGTAGTCCGGATCAACAATCAAGCGGGTAGAACCAAGTTGCCGAAGCGGGCCATCACCTTTAAATTGTATGCCCGACTGATCCAGGTGGCTCCCCAGTATGTCCTGTGCAGCTGTCACGCCCGTTATCAAAGTATTCTGTAGCAAATCCTTTTTCAGGATATTATATTTTTTCGAGGTACCGTTCTGCAAACGCACATTAACTACTTGTTCACGGTCAAAGCCTGTAGGCCGGTTCTTCAAATAATATAGTTGCTTTAAAGCAAACGTCGTGGCTATCATTAGAAAAATGGCGCAGGCAAACTGTCCCACAACTAATACGTTTCTTAACATACTCTTATTTTTACCAGTCTGCACAGATCCTTTCAACACTTTTATTGGACGAAATGACGATAAATAAATAGCAGGATATACACCTGTAATCACGCCGAGAACAACAGCGCCAAGCACAGTTGAAAGAAAAAGTTTCCATTCGGTAAATAATGAAAATGTAAGTTCCCGCTGACTTAAATGATTAACTGCCGGTAAGAAAATAATCACAAGTATTACAGCGATCAACATCGCAATAAGAGTAAGTACGACAGATTCACCTATAAACTGCAAGGCCAGTTGCCATCGAAATGCGCCTATTGATTTTCTTACACCAACTTCCCTTGCTCTCTCTGCAGAGCGTGCCGTAGACAGGTTCATGAAATTGATACAGGCAATAAGTAAAACTATCAAAGCTATAATAAAGAAAAGGTTTGTATAGCTCTCGTCAAATTGCTGATAGTTGAAACTATCAAGCCCAATATCATTTGCGCCTCCATGAACTTTTTTTAGTGGTAACAGGAACAATTCATATTTTTTCCAATTGTCATCCGACATGTGTCTTTTAAGATAATCCGGAAACTTTTGTTCCATTGCAACAGTATTTGTATTAGGAGCCAGTTCCAGGTAAGTATTGAGCCAATTACCACCCCAGTTATTCATCATGTTGGGATTTTCAATCGTGCTAAAGGGAACCAGTGCATCAAATTGTAATTGTGAATTCTGGGGAACATTATCAAGTACTCCGGTTACTAAAAGTGTCGTTGTATCATGGTCATAATTCATCAATACTTTACCGATGGGATCTTCTTTACCAAAAAACATCTCTGCTGCAGCCTTTGTCAATACAATGCTATTCTTTTTATCTAAAACAGATTTCCTGTCGCCATTAAGCAGTTTAAAATCGAAGATGTTGAGAAAGGTGGAATCAACAAAGCATATTCTCTTAATAAAAACTTTTTTATCTCCGTATGTTATTGGCGTATTATCCGCCGCACTAATTCGTGCGAAGTTTTTTATTTCCGGGAACTCTGCTTTGAGTGTTGGCGCCATCGGGAACATCGTCAATGCAACTTTCTGAGCGGCCACCATTCCCTCAAACTTTTGAACTTCATTCAACCGGTAAATATTCTTCTTATGAAAATTGTCAAAACTTCTTTCGTAAGAAACAAAAAGAAGGATGATAATGCAGGCCGCCATTCCAACAGCAAGTCCAATAATATTTATGGAAGAATAAATCTTATTTTTCCATAAGTTTCGCCAGGCTGTTTTGAAATAATTTTTAAACATAACTATGGTTTATATTGTTTAAAGTGTTCAATAAAGTTTCAATAATACAAGAGTCCGACGCAACGATGTTCAATTCTTGTTCTTTAGCTTGGTACATAAAATTCTTTTCATTCATAACTCATCATTCATAATTGGCTTTCACTCCGTTCTCAAACTCTTCACAGGATTTGCAACCGCCGCTTTTATTGCCTGGAAGCTTACTGTGAGCAGCGTTATCAGCAAGGCGCCAACGGCCGCAGCAATAAATATCCATGATGATAATGCTGTTCTGTATTCATAATTCTGTAACCAGTTATGCATGAAATACCAGGCAATTGGAATAGCAATAAGCAATGAAATGGAAACCAGTATAACAAACTCTTTTGATAATAATCGCCAGAGATTGAACACACTTGCTCCCAATACTTTTCTTACACCAATTTCTTTTGTACGTCGCTCTGCTACAAATGAGGCCATACCGAATAAGCCAAGACAAGAGATAAAAATGGCAAGTGCTGCAAACACTGCTGCTAACTTGCCTATACGCTCTTCTTCAGCAAACTTCAATGCATATTCCTGGTCAGCAAATTTGTAATTGAAAGGAGTTTCAGGTGCAAATTTTTTAAACACAGTTTCTATCTTTTTTAATGCATCAACGGCAGTTGCAGCAGCATTTATTTTGATATTAATTATACTAAAAGAACGCTCTTTATCATCCATAAGAAACACCGTTGGTTTGCCGGGATCAAAAGGCGAAGTCATCACCATATCTTTTACAACACCAATTACCGTCCAGTTTCTTCCATGCCATTGAACGTTTTCTCCAATTGGGTTTTTTAAATTCATTTGCCTGATGGCGGCTTCATTAAATATAAAACCTGATGAATCCGTAGTAAGTTGTTTAGAAAAATTTCGCCCTTCTTTCATTTGCCATTCAACAACATTTCCATAATCAGGATCAATTAAAATAGTCCCGAACATTTCCTGGCGATTTGGATCTTTGCCTTTCCAGTTTAAATTATCAGCGGAAGACCATATTCCTGTAGTTGGACTGGAAGATGCAGATACGTCTGTTGCGGCACCGGTCTTTAATAATTCATCGCGAAATACTTTATAATGTCGAAACCCGGATGCGTTATAAGGAATGGTTATTAAGCTGTTCCTGTTATAACCAACCGGTCTGTTTTTTGCAAATTGTAACTGTTCAAAAACAACAATCGTTGCAATAATCAAAATAACAGAAACGGTGAACTGTAACACTACCAAAGCTTTTCGTGGAATAGCCGCAAATCGTCCGGCTTTGAAAGTACCTTTTAATACTTTTACGGGTTTAAACGAAGACAAATAAATTGCAGGATAACTACCTGCGATCAATGCAGTAATGATGATAAATCCAGCTACCATTAACCAGAAAAACGCATTACTCCATAAGATGGTCATTTGTTTATCTGCAACTTCGTTAAAGAAAGGAAGTGTAAGCTGAACAAATAATAACGATAACAGAAAAGCAAAAGATACTGTTAACAATGATTCGCTGAAAAACTGAAATATTAATTGTCCGCGTAAAGAACCAACTGTTTTGCGGATACCAACTTCTTTTGCACGCTTCTCGCTTTGTGCAGTACTTAAATTCATGAAATTGATACAGGCAAGCAGCAAAACAAATCCTCCTATAATTGCAAAAAGCCAAACGAATTGCATTCTTCCTGAAACGGGCTGCCCGTCCTTAAATTCATACAAATGCCATTGAGACATTGGATACAAAAAAAGCGCGGGCTTTGTAGCATCTTTAGAATTCTCGTATAGAGCGTTTTTTATTTTGGAAGATATTTGCTCAGGATTTGCATTATTATTCAGAAGTGCGTAAACCTGGAAAGCACTGCTAAACCAATTATTGTATCCTGCGCTACTTGCAAAAACCAAATCAATAGGCGCAATAAATTCTATATTGCTAAAGCGGGTATTTTTAGGCAAATCTCTGTAAACACCTGTTACTTTTTGAGTATAAGAATTATTAAGTTTTATTGTTTTATTTATTGGATCATCGTTACCAAATATTGTTTTTGCCAGCGATTCACTAATCAAAATTGAACTGCGGTTTTTAAGTGATGTTTGCGTTCCTTTGATTGTGTTTAATGTTATTACATTAACGAACGATGCCTCGGCAAAACAACCAACTTTTGAAAGCGCTTTATCACCATAAACAATATTTTGTTCAGAGCTAATGGTGGATGCAATAGCTTTAAAATCACTTCCATATTTACTGCGCAATTCAGCAGATAAAGGCATCGGCAATGATGAGCCGGTATTAATGCCATCGCCAATATTTGAATTTTCCATCACCTGTACTATGTGATCATAATTCTTATTATTTTTTTCAAACGATAATTCATCATACATCCATAAACCAATCATTATTGCCACAGTCATACCTACAGCTAAACCGGCAATGTTTATAAATGAATGCGCTTTGTTTTTTATCAAATTGCGCCATGCTGTTTTAAAATAATTTTTAAACATGTTATTAAGTCAGAATTTAAAAGTGAGAAGTCGAACGATTATTTCATGATTTTGAATTGTGAATTTCACTCCTTTCTCAAACCTGCCTGCCGGCAGGCAAGCTCTTCACTTCTTATTATTTATTCAGTGCGTAATGATTTCACCGGGTTTGCCACCGCTGCTTTAATTGCCTGAAAGCTTATGGTAACTAATGCGATAAGGGTTGCAAGTAAAGCCGCCAATCCAAACATCCACCAGTCAATATTTATCCTGTAGGCGAATTCCTGCAACCACTTATTCATAGCAAATGCTGCAACGGGGAATGCCAGTATCGCGGCTATGCATACCAGCTTTAAAAAATCTTTTGATAACATGGCAACTATGCTGCTTATACTTGCACCCAGCACTTTGCGAATGCCAATTTCTTTAATGCGTTGTTGTGCTGCGTAGGTAGCAAGACCAAATAATCCAAGGCATGCTATTAAAATAGTCAGCAAGGCGACAATAATAAAAATGGTTTCCCTGATTTGATCTTCGCGGTAAAATAAATCCCATTGCTTATCAAGAAAGTGGTATTCAAACAAATGATCCTGATCAATAGAATGGAGAACAGCATTCATACCAGCAAGTGTTTTACTTACATCGTTAGTAGCTA
>JBBSBD010000248.1:0-8963 GCA_038251675.1 Chitinophagales bacterium
GTATCCCATAAAATATATACTTCATCACTTAGCGGCCACGCATATTTCCTGAAGTTTTCGATCTCTTCGGGTTTCCAGTTTTGCTCAACAAACTTTTTAGTCACCAGCCTGTGGGCTTTTTCTTCGCTGCTGAAAACTATTTCACCTTCTTTTATATTCTTCTTTGCATAAATTCCATAACCAGCGAGGGCATTTCCCTTTACCTGGAATTTTCTTTGCTTTTGTGAATGTCTCGATATTCCCTCTGCTATAATCGCATTAAGAAATCCTTCTTTTTTTGCAGGATCATTCATCAACACATAATCTGCTGAGCCTTCATAACCATTTTCATAAAAAACAGAACAGGTAAAATTTATTTCAAGAAAAAAAATACTGCCGTCTTCTTTTACCCTGAAATCGAGCCTCGCATAACCCACACCATTGAACGCGGTGAATATTGCAGATGCAGCCTCTTTCAGTTTCGCAGAAAGCTCCTCATGGTCGCACGGCACATTTGCATCACTATGCAACTCAGAAGTTTTAAGCTTATAAGTTTTAAACTTATTCTCTCCAGGGAAAATAAATTCCACCGGGTTGTAAACAGTACAATCGTTTTTCACACCCGCATCAGCAGAAACCAATACCGTAAATTCGCGGCCTTCAATGTATTCTTCAATTAAAATTTCATCATAATCTTCCAGTAAATATTTCACCTTGGCTTCCAGTTGCGAAATATTCTCCACGAATGAATCCTGGTCAATTCCAAGACTATCGCCGGCTTTGGCAGGCTTTACAAAAAGAGGAAAATGCAAAAAATTAATTTGAGTTGCTATGTCTGTAACATTTTGCACAACCACATAAGCTGGTGTAGCAACGCCGGCAGTAAAAGCAACATATTTCATTAACTCTTTTGGGGGATCATACAGTTCAGCATTGGGGCCGGTGTAGGGCAGGTTAAGCAATTCCAGCGTATGAATTACATCAATAGATGGTACAGCCCAATCGAGATAGCCTTCGCACAGGTTTATGAAAATAGCATACCTTTTTTTTCTAAGTTCTTTTAGTTGCCTGTACGTATGGAGTTTATTCAGGAATACATGATCTACATCGTGGCCAGGTAATAATGATGAAAGATTTCTCGGCGGGTCGTAGTTTTTATAATCTACATCTGTAGTGGAATAATCCGGCTGTAGCACACAAACTTTCATCGCATATAGATTTTCATATTAGCAAGTGTAAATAACTCAGATCAGTTCCAGTTGTTTCACCGTTGCGGGCTTTCGTGATTGCTTTCTATTGATCGCTTCTTTTATGATGTCTGTTATCATGGATCCAAAGGAGTTCCCTGATAAACGAAGTATAGCGCCGATGGAAGTAAAGTTTTCATCATCCGATAAACCGCATTGCGAATTTACTTCCAGCACATACAATTTGCCTGTTACACTGTCCATTCTAATATCTACCCGGCAATAGCCTCTTCCTCTTACGGCCCTGTATGCATCAAGGCTTAGCTTGCAAATGCTTTCTATTAAAGAAGGGTCAGGTGTTTGATAATTGTAAAAGTCTTCATCATTTTTTACCGGGCTCTCTTCTTCATACATTTCCCAGAGCCTGTCGAATGAAAGGAATTTTTCAATTGCCGGCAGTGATTTATTGAATACCCTTTCCACCGGCAGAAATACCTTACAATCTTTTGGCGAAGCACCATTTCCAATTATTAACGTGGTAAACTCTGGTCCTTCAATAAATTTTTCGGCAATTACTCCACCATTGGCCAGCTTCCATCCATGATACCCTTCCTGCAATTTGTTATATTGTTTTTGTAAATCCATTTTGTTTTGCACAACAGAATTAATGCCTACACCAAGGCTTCCGCCGGAGATTGCAGGCTTAACTATCACCGGCTTGCCAAGCGCTTCAAATACAGAATTTATTTTTACATTCTCTTCGGTAAGAATTTGCCATGGCGACGTAGAAATATTCTTTGTTTCAAATACTTCTTTCATTGAAATCTTTGAAGTGGTAATACGGTAGAAATATTCGTCTGCACCGGTAAAGCAAAGCCCGCTTTTTTTAAGATACTTTATTACATTAAGGCCGGGAGCTTTGTTAATCTCATCTCCGTCACAAAGATTTATTACAACAACATTTTCAGGTGACGATTCCAAAGTTATAAAATCAATTACTGACTTATAGTTTTCATTAGTTACCTGTTGCCATTTCCAGGCTATGCCGAGTTCATTAAATGCTTTTGTATACTCTTCTATGCTTTGTGTAAAATCGTAATAGTAGTCAAGATTTTCATCATTTGTTTCCACAAACGGAGCCAAAACCCAAACAAAAATTTCATTAGAAAATTCAGGCATACTTATTATTTATGATAAAAAGTATTGTCATACTTTTTGCAGGTAAGTATTGTTTAATTTTTGTATAATGAAGTCCGTAAATTTATATTTGGGAATTATTTCCTGGGGCAGAAAAGAGGCGCCCTGTATCTCGTGCAGGCAACTATTAGCTCCGCAAAAACATTTGAAAGGCTCAGCCATGGCCCATTCCGTTGAAGGATAGAAAAAAGTAAATTCGTCCCCGGCAGCGACATCAACAAGACAACTCAGTTCCATTTTTGCCGTATCAAAAAAGATATTGGGGTTGCAACTGTGGTTTATGTATTGTAAAAATTCAGGCGATAGTATAATATGGGTATCGTCATTTACCTGTACCGTAAACCTGTTAGGGCTGTCTAATATTTCCAGCGCTTCAAAAGTTGCAAAAACATCTCCCTTGCTATGAGACACTGTTGCATGTAATGACTTTTCTTTTGTAGCTAAATTTTCGTATAGAGTTGCAAACCCATAGTGATATAATCTACTTAAATGGGGAAGTGCGTAAGCGGTTGAATTCATTATGAATTTAATGGGGTTTATTCATTAACTAAATTATTATAAAAAAGATATGTAATGCACTTATACTGTAAAAAACTTATACACAAATGTGCATAGAGAAATCAATGGTTCATTGCTCACAATCTTTAATTTTATAAACTGGTGGTGAATGACCGATTTTTGAATGGCCAATTGATCAATAACCAATGAATTGCTGCAATGAAAGATGAAGGAATTTTTAATCAATTACGGGTAATGAAACACTATAAATTTCAGTAAGGCCTTGCTTGCCTCTAAGCTGGGTTTCCGTTATCTTTTTGAAAACGTATTTGGATTTTACTTTTGCATATTCATCATAAAGCTTCCGGGTGATTAAAAGCTTTTCCCCATAGATATTGCATAAAGCTACCACCCGAGCCGCGGTATTGAGCGTATTACCGTGATACGCAATTTCTTTTTTCACCCTTCCTATTTCCACTACGGATACCATACCAATGCTCATGCCAGCTTTGAATTCCGGGACCATACCATATTTCATAAAGTAATATTCCGATTCATGCAAGAGCTTTGTTTGAAAAGCCCAGAAGGCATCAATGGATTGAATTATGGATTTCATTTTTGACAATTCCCATGTGAGTACTGCTTCATCACCTACATATTGGTAGACCTCAGCACCGTAATTATGCACAACATCAAGATCGGAAAAGCAGTCCTGGATAAAATTGCTATAGTTCACGTGGCCGAGCTTTTCAGCAATAGTGGTAGATGAATTTAAATCAACAAACATAAATATCCTGTATTCTTCCTGCGGATTGAAAAACCTGCCGGTGATTATTTTAAGAAAATTATTTTTTCCGATAAGGCGGATTATTTCGATCAATATGGCGAAGTACAAGTTTGCCAGCAACACATATAGGTTTAAGACAAAAGCGCTGGGAGATAAAAGATATTTGAAAAATTTATCCCAGGTATTCTCCATCATGGCCACCACAGAATAAAAGCCGATCGTTAAGGCCGAAATAACAATGAGTTGCACGATTATTACCCGCACAATCAGTATGAGAAATGGAAACTTTCTTCTAAGATTTTTTTCAAAAAAATACTGAAGAGATCCAAAAATAAAACCGGGTACGATAGCGAACCCGGGAAGAAGAAGAATAAAAGTTCGCAGCGAAATGTTCACACCTTTTTCGCCAACAATACCCACCTCCCTCATGATGTAAAAGAATATAGCGGCGAAGAACCATCCCGCAATATAAAATTTTACATGTTCAAACCATTTATTCAATGAAGTATTTTTTAAATTGAGCGTTTGCTAAATTAAAAGAAAAAACTATGGCGTATATTCATTTATTGATTGTTTGAAATGTAACTGCGATTTGGTTTTCGATTTAGTAAATTACAAATCTTTTTATCATATACTTTTAATAATATTTACCAATTTGAAAAATAAAAAAATGATTGACGGTAAAACGAGCATAAAAATTTTGTCGATAGATATTGGCGGCTCTAACATAAAAGGAACTGTATTAAATACAGAGGGAGATTTTATACAGGATTATCAAAAGCTGCCGACACCGGATCCTGCTACGCCCGGGAGAGTATTAGAAGTTATACGGGTACTTGCAGACAAATTCGATGATTTCGATAAGATATCAGTAGGGTTTCCCGGCTTTATAAAAAATGGAGTTGTGAAAACCGCGCCCAACCTTGGAACTCCCCAGTGGGCAGAATTTAATCTCGAAAAAAATCTTGAGCTGCTGCTGGGAAAACCGACGATTACGATAAATGATGCCGACCTGCAGGCACTGGCGGTGGTAGAAGGAAAAGGAGTAGAAATGGTGGTCACTTTGGGAACTGGTTTTGGATCGGCAATACTTGACAACGGTGTCTTGGTTCCACACCTTGAAATTGCGCACCACCCGGTTACAAAGAAAAAAGATTATGATCAATATATAGGCGAGGAAGAGCTCCTGAGAATTGGAAAGAAAAAATGGAACAAGCGCATGAAACGGGTAATTGAAATTTTGAAAGTGGTGGTTAATTACGACACACTCTACATAAGCGGCGGCAACGCCAGCAAACTTGATTTCAAGCTTGATAAAAATATAACTATTGTTGGCAATAAAGATGGCATAAAAGGGGGAGCTGCGTTATGGAAACAGAAATTAACGAAAGAAATGAATGAGAGTCCTATAATGGTTGTGGTAAACTGACGAAAAAATTTTATAGCATGATAATAGGTATAGCAGCAGATCATGGAGGATTTGATCTGAAAATAATCATAAGGGAATTTCTGGAAAAAAAGGGTCATGAACTGATAGACTTTGGTGCTTATGAAAATAACCCTGCTGATGACTATCCTGATTTTGTAATTCCGCTGGCCCGCGCCGTTGCTGAAAAAAAAGCGGAACGTGGTATAGCAATTTGCGGGAGTGGAGTAGGAGCCGCTATTGCCGCTAATAAAGTAGCAGGAGTAAGGGCAGCCCTCATACAGGATTATTTTTCAGCACACCAGGGCGTGGAAGATGATGATATGAATTTACTTTGTCTTGGTGGCCGTGTAACCGGCGTAATGGCTGCACAGGAATTTGTTTCATCTTTTTTAAATGCAAAATTTACCGGCGCAGAAAGGCATAAGAGACGTTTGCAAAAAGTTGAGATGCTTGAAATTCATAAAATCAAATAATTATATCGATGTATGAAATATGCTTACAGGTTTTTATTTTCTGACATTGGAGGTGTTCTGTTAAGTAATGGCTGGGGGCACGAGTCACGTAAAACAGCCGCAAAAAATTTTGAGATCGACTATGAACAAATGGATTCCTTGCACAATTTTATATTCAATGTTTTTGAGATAGGAAAAGTCACATTGGATGATTACCTCGATTGGGTGATTTTTAACCAACCCCGCAATTTCCCTAAAGAAGATTTCGTAAACTTTATGCTGTCTCAATCCGTTCAGTTACCGCAAATGCTTCCCTGGCTTGTGGATTGGAAAAAAAATCATCCTGCTGTGAAAATTATTTCAATAAATAATGAGGCTCGGGAGCTCAACAATTACCGCATAAAAAAATTTAATCTTCATGCTTTTTTCGACGCTTTCATCTCTTCCTGTGAGGTAGGCATGCGAAAGCCCGACCCCGGAATCTTCCGGTTGGCACTGGGGATTGCGCAGGCGGAACCGCACGAATGCCTATATTTCGATGACCGGCCCACCTTAGTAGAAGCCGCAAGAAAAGAAGGGATTCATGCACATCACCATAAAACTTTTGAAGAGACGAAAAAGATAATTGAGGATGCGATTGGATGAACCAGGATTGACAGGATTTATTGATTAATGGATTGCCGAACTCTTTAAATACAAGCTAATTCGTGTAATTCGTGCCAAAAAATTCGTGCTACTATTATTTAACTAATTTCCCTATATCCGAAGTCTCTGTTTTTCTCTCAAAATATTCCGTCTTCCATCCTCTTATTTTAGTAAAAGGTAATTTTAAAAGATAACCCGCAGTAAGTTCCTTTTTATCGCCATAAGATGGTACACCTATCACAACATCATCCTGGTGAATATTTAATTTGACAGTATGATGCACCCTGTCCCATATCGAAAAAATAACTGAGTAGTTACTATCCGCTTCGTTTTTTATTATTGAGTGGTGAATACCATGCATTCGCGGTGTTACGAATATTTTATTTAATGCTTTTTCAAATCGTACGGGTAATCTTGTGTTGCTGTGATGAAACATAGTGGCGGATTCAAAAATTATTTCATAGATAATTACAATAAGCGGTGAGGCGCCGGATAAAAAAACAAATGCCCCGCGAAAAAATAAGGAGCCGATCATTTCGCCAAAATGGAAACGGGTTGCTGTGGAGAGATCAAGGTCAGGATCAGTATGGTGAACAAGATGAAACCGCCAGAGTAATGGAATCCGGTGATTTAGGATGTGCCACAAATAGTTCGTATAATCAAATATCAACATCCCTATCAATGCTTCCGTCCACGGAGGAAGGTCGTACAAATAGTTAAGGCCAAAATGAATTTTTTCATTCTGAATGCTTATCCAGATCATCGCCGGCAGAAACATAAATCGCAATAAAATAAACGAAGGAATAGAAACGATACTGTTTATTACAGATCGCTGCCATTTGTTTTGCACTCTTTTACGAAGTTCAAATTTTGATTCAATAAGAAATAGCACCCAGAAAATGAGGATCAGAACAGGGATGCCAATCCAATCGAAAATCTGGTGTACTATATGCATGTTACCTTTATTAATTTATCTTGACAATTTACGGTATAATTTCAGCAAACGTTTTTGCGATATCCCGATGTAGTACAACAGCCAGATAATAAAAAAAGTTCCCTGGGTTTTATAGATACCATTTGCCAGGTATTTTCTTGATGATGTGATCATGTATGCATTCAGCACTTTAAAAGATGAATATTTTTTCAGCTTATGAATTATTTCCTGGTCTTCCATGATGGCTAATTTTTCATTGTAGCCACCACTCTTTTCAAAAACTTCTTTTGTAACGAACAATCCCTGGTCACCAAAACGAATAGCATTTACATCAAACCTTGTGAACCATGCATTGGCTTTCAAAAACCAATGATCGTGATCAAACATTAACCTGAAACATCCTGAATGATAGTTATGATTTATAGCTTCGATAATTTTTACAGTATAGCCAGTCGGTGCGATCGAGTCAGCATGGAGAAATAGCAAAATGCTTCCTTTAGCAATGTGCGCTGCGGCGTTTAATTGTGCGGCCCTGTTTTTACCCGGAACAATTATAGATTTTGCCTTCAACTCGTTTGAAATTTCAACTGTAGTGTCAGTACTACCGCCATCCGCAATAATTATTTCTTCAATATTCTTTTTATCATTTTCATTCAACAAACGTTCGACTGTTGTCGCAATCTTTTTGGTTTCATTAAATGTGGGAATAATAATACTTATCATGTATGATTAGCAAACATAGGTACAAAAGAAATATGGCTTTAAAGAATGGATAAGAGTTGGGGAAATGTATTTTTTTAAATATTTGCAAAATGGATTGTGATTGTATTGACGAACTCCTATTAAGAATCAATAATGGATATGAGTTTGGATAATTGATAGGTTCGTACAATATTTGTGTTGTACGCTACCTTATGGCTACGCCAAATGACTATATAAAACTTCTCAATTTGCTTGACAAAGCAGAACACTTAGCAAATGATTTTCACGGCTGTTATTCCGGACAGTTTTTATCGGCAGAAGAATTTCATAAAGCATTGTCTGAAAGCATAAGCAAACTTAAACAAGGGGACAAGACACAACTTAACCAAATACACATTTGGTTTTTGCCGACTTCTTGTTGGGACGATTTTATAGGAAAAGATGGGCAAGATTTAGCAAATCAAATTACCGAACTCTTATCTAAATTGAAAAACCATAATGAAACTTGAAAATAATTGGCGACAAAAGACGCTTGAAAATTTAGAAAAAAACTACTGGGACAATCCAAACTATGATAGTCATTTAGTAAAACGTTGCCATGAACTTAGAAAAATTCCTCTGGACAGTTTTACAACAGAAGATTTAAGAATAATGATAGGGCAACAAATTGGATTGGACTATTTAATTCCTTTGGCTCTTGACACATTGAAAATTGATTTATTTGCAGAAGGTAATTTTTTTGAAGGTGACCTTTTAAAAAATGTTCTTGCAATTGAAACAGACTTTTGGGATAACAATAAAAGCCATTGGTTAAATCTCTATAAATTAATTAATGACAGACGAAATGCAATTCAAACTAAAAAATTTGACATTACTAAGTTTGACGAGAGTGTTCACAAATTTTGAGGGAAAATGTAGCATACGACCGAGTAAACAAGAGAACTTTCACCCCTCCGTCCCAGATCGTTCTGTCGCAATATTTTAATTAACTTTAGTAAAATTTGTTTTATGTTATACGGACAAATCAGCATTGATCCTGAAATTATGAGTGGCGCCCCTGTATTCGCAGGGACCAGGGTTTTAGTACAAACGCTTTTTGATTATATCGAAAGTGACGACCTTGAAATTTTTTTGGAGGATTTTCCTTCTGTAA
>JBBSBD010000249.1:0-8878 GCA_038251675.1 Chitinophagales bacterium
GAAAAAGGAACAGATCACTGTGCAGAAACAAGCTATTGAAAAATCATTGCAGGAGAAAGAAGTATTACTTCGCGAAATTCATCACCGGGTAAAAAACAACCTGCAGGTAGTCTCAAGCCTGCTAAGTTTACAATCAAATTATATCACTGATGAACATGCCTTGCAGGCAGTAAAAGAAAGCCGCAACAGGGTACACTCTATGTCGCTTATTCATCAGAATCTTTACCAGGAACATGATTTAAGGGGTATAGAAATACAGGATTATATCGGCAAATTGTGTGACAATCTTTTTGACTCCTACAATATTCAATACAAAAAAATAAAACTCATTAAAGAGTTAGAACCGCTTAATCTTGATGTTGATATTGTAGTGCCCCTTGGTTTAATATTAAATGAACTTATTTCAAACAGTCTTAAATATGCATTTGCAGATGGCCGGGAAGGTGCTATAAAAATTATTTTGAAAGAAGAAAATGCTATACTGAAATTAGGTGTACATGATAACGGGGTAGGCATAAACATTAAAAATGGATTAAAAAGAGAATACGCTTTTGGATATAAAATGATCAATGCTTTTTTAAAAAAGCTGAAAGGAGAAATGAAAATTTGCTCAGAAGATGGAACGAAAATAGATATCGAAATAAAAAATTATAGAAACATGCTGGCTTGACGATCGTTACTAATTTAATAATTGTGCAATGCTATAAGCGTTCTCTTGTGACGATCATAAATTACAATTTTATTAAAACACCTTTTGGAGTATGGCTGCATATTTGACTAAAACCAGCATATCGTTAGGATTTTGCTCAATATGTTTTTTTAGAATATCAAGAGTTGTCCATTTACCATAGTCAAATAATTTAGACCATTTTTTTTTGAGTTCCCACATAGCAATATTTGATTCATTATATTTTCCGGTTGTACCAAAGGCAATAATGCTTTTCCTTTCAGGATAATAGGCCATTGCCTGGGTAAATATTGGTTCTTCAGCTATTTTCTTCCAGGAAAGCCCGTTCCATTCCCAGGTTGAGCGAGGTGTTAAGTTTGTGCTATCCCGGGGATCTTGATTATGCCATCCACCATGAAGGATTATCGTTTTAGTATCCTCATTATATGCCATTGCATGGTAAAATCTTTTCCCCGGGTTTACTGTTGTGATAATTTTTGTCCATTTTATTCCATCGAATTCCCATTGTTCGCCTGGTTTTTCACCACCTCCATATAAGATCACTTTTTTTCGGTACCTATCGTAGACCATTCCATAATGCCAACGTGGTCCGGGGCCCGGAATTTTCAGACCAGAAAATTTTCCATTTTTTAGAATCCAGGTGGTTGAATCAAAATTCGGGTATCCATTAATATTTCCACCATATACTAAGAAAGCATCAAGATGATCCATATAAACCATATTATGATGGTCATGTGTTCCAATGCTGTTTATTTTGACGCTTTCCCATGTTTCACCATCAAAAGTCCACATATCCCCTTTTGGAATTTCTATAAAACCCATTCCACCATAGAAATTTAGCTCGCCTGTTTTTGTATCTAACGCACCCATAAAAAAGCTTCTTGAACCCGGGCCTTTCGCCGCAATTTTTGTCCAATCTTTTCCATCCCATTTCCAGATATCACTATTTATTGAATCAGGAATTGCCGCAGAACCACCAATCAATAATAAAGATTTACTTAACGGATGGTAAAAGAATGCCTGGCCGGCCATAGGAAATGTTACGCCAGGTTGGCTAACGCATACAAGGCAATTAGCCAGGCAAAAAAATAATATTCCTGCAAGTTTGGCTTTCATTTTATTAATGATTTAATCTGCTACCATTACTATAGCTATTATACTTTAGATTCTTTATTGGTAACTACTTTTCAATTCGTGTCACAAGCAGACGCAATGCAGTCCTACTATAACAGTCCGGCTAACTTTGCGCCAAAGTCGGTACAGGAACTAAGAATCAGGCTCTAATATTCACGCTTCAGCAAAATTGGTACCTGCGGACCTGCAACGTTGCAACCCGCGAAATTGTCAACACCATAAATAACTTCATTATGAAACATGCATTCCTTTTTATTGCCTTCATTAGCCTGGCACTGTTTTCCTGTAAAAAACCGAATCCCGCCGACCCGGCCGTTACCTGCCTGAACGGTACATGGAGAATGATCATTGCAGCAGACAATACTTCCGGTTTTGCCACCACCAAACCTTCGTCTATCCCGGGCAATATTGATATTACATTCACTACGGGCACAGCGCCAAACGGAACATTTACCGGGCTAACGCCAACCAACCAAATAGGAGAAAGCGACTACTCAACCGGACCCAATCAATCCCTGGCTGTTTTGAATTTATTTATGACAAAAGCTTTCGAAACATCATGGGGAGCAGAATTTGTTACCAACATTCTCAGCGCCGAACGATACAGCTTTGACAAAAGGGGCAGGCTCATCATCGTAACTACCGACAAAACCCTAACGTTTATTAAACGCTGACCAACATGCACAACACCGGCACTTTCTCTTTCATGCCGGCGTAGCCCTACTCCGGCAATTGTGCTGATGGGGAACTTGCGGCCACTCAATTTCTTTCCCGGGCTACCGTGGAAAGATATTACTGTTATTATACCAGCATTAATTACTTAATAAATCCATCATACAAAATGTTCACTACCTTTTTATTGACTGTATTATAGCCATCATCTACTAAGAGGTTTATGCCATTTGTAATAGCTACTATTCCGAATTTTTCTTTAGGCTGAAAAAACATGATGCTGTATAAACCATAAGCAGAGCCGGTATGGCCTTTCAGAGTTTTGCCGGGGATCAAATCTTTTTTAGTTTCAATAGCCAGCCCGTAACCACCGTCGCCATCTGAAACCTTTTGCTGCATTGTTTTTGCGCTTTTCCGGCTGATAATTCTTGTTCCCTCATATTTACCGTAGTTCATGTGCATTGTCATATATTTTACGAGGTCGGCGGCAGATATTTTCATGCCGCCGGTTGGAGAAAATACCGGTGCGTTTATACCCATTTTGTAATGATCAATTATATTCCTGTTTTGCCGGTAGGCTTCATCTGCGGCGGTATATTTTTTTGTAGCAGCATCATAACCATACAATGTGGCAAACTTTGATGAATCAAGCGCAGCAACTTCATAGCCGCCATATAAATGTAGGGGGTCGAGAATATGTGTTTCGATATACCTGTCAAATCGCTCGCCCGATGCACGCTCTATTATACCACCAATCATATTGTAATTGTAATTGCAGTATTGATAGCCTTCACCTGGTGCGTAATCATTATAGCACATAGCCCAGTTATCGCTTTTTGCCGGGTTAATAGAGTCGTAAGTGAAATAGCCGCGGCTGTCGTTTATGGATGACGTGTGCGACATCAGCATTTTTAATGTTATCACTTTCCCGGGAAACCTGGGGTTGCGCAACTGGAAGCCTATCAGTTTACTTACATCATCATGTAATGAAAGTTTTTTTGCCTGCACTAATTGCATAATAGCTGTAGCAGAAAAAGATTTTGAAATAGAGGCGATACGAAACATACTGCTGTCGGTTAAAGGCGTGCCAGTTGCTATATTTTGTAGGCCGAACGCATGTGTATAGATAATGCGCCCTTTTTTAACTACCGCTACAGAAAGGCCTACCATGTTATTCTGTTGCATCAGGCTGTCTATTTTAGCTTCGGTTTGCTGTACCTGCGCATTTGCTTTGTTACAAAAGCCCGATAGCAGCAGGCATAATAATATCGTAATCGGCTGTAATTGTTTCATGTGCGTCAAGATACAAAAAAGCCTTAAAGAAGAATGCGCCCCCCAATTGCCTGGTAAGAAAGAAACATAAAAGCATTCTCTGCAAATGAATAATTGCTTAACTTTTCCGCCTCCTGCTTTGCTGCAGGCTGACACCCATCGACCCGGATACAAACTGAACTTTTCAAATTTAATATTCACCAAAGGAAAATAATATGAGTACAAGTTTTAAAAAAGGAACGGCCGCCGTGTGGGCCGGTGAAGGCAACATAAATACCGCGGGGGCAACTACTACACCCATCGTAAGCAGTGTCGCTTTTTCTTATACCGATTTAGATAAATGGTACGAGGTTTCAAAAGGCAACAAAGAAGGTTTTATTTATAGCCGCAATACCAACCCCACAGTAGCGGCCCTGGAAGAAAAGATCCGCGTACTGGAAGATGCTGAAGCAGTCACTTCTTTCGCAACGGGCATGGCTGCCATCAGCAACAGTTTGTTTACTTTTTTAACCGCGGGTAAAAAGGTGGTTTCGATAAAAGATTCTTATGGAGGCACCAGTAAACTCTTTCTTGATTTTCTGCCCAAATACAAGGTAGAGGTAGTGCTGTGCGATACCACGGACCATGAGGCGCTGGAAACGGCCATACTGAAGGGTTGTGACGTGGTATATCTTGAAACACCTACTAACCCGACCTTGAAGATTGTAGATATTGAAAGGTTAAGTAAGGCAGCGAAAAAGGTTGGCGCCATTGTGATGGTGGATAATACATTTGCCACGCCGATCAATCAAAGCCCTTTACAGTTGGGTGCCGATCTTGTGTTGCACAGCGCCACCAAATATTTATGCGGCCATTCTGATGCGATGGGAGGCTTGCTTGCGGGAAACAAAGAACTGGTAAAAGAAGTATTCCATTTTCGCGAAATAAACGGCGCAAGTTTACAAGCTGATCCGGCTTATATGATCGCACGGGGCATGAAAACGCTGGAGTTAAGAATTGAGCGTCAAAATACTTCAGCATTAAAAATCGCCAATTATTTAAAGCAGCATGATAAAGTAAGTGAGGTATTCTACCCGGGGCTTGAATCACACCTGGGCCATGATATTGCCGCCAGGCAAATGCGTGGCTTTGGTGGTATGATGAGTTTTTCTTTAAAAGACGGATGGGAAGCAGTAAAGAAGTTTTTACCTGCATTAAAACTTGCGCACCTGGCGGCAAGCCTTGGCTCTGTAAACACTTTAGCCGGACCGCCTCGCACAACAAGCCATGTGGAATTAACGGAAGAGCAGCGCCGGCAGTTGGGCATACCGGAAGGCTTAATTCGTTATTCCGTCGGTATTGAAAACACGGAAGACCTTTTAAATGATCTTCAACAGGCGTTAAAGCTGGCGTAAGCAAAGACTTGAAGAAAATCGATACTATGGAACCTCAAGTAGTGTGAGGTAACAGTTAAGGTTAATCGAATGTATCTTTTATTGAATTACCAAATACCTGCGTCGTCGCTGTCCTGGTTTTTTAGAATAAGCTTCCGTGGAGGAAACAAGCCGAAAATGTCAATTCATTTATTTGATTTCAATTAGCGCCCTGGCGCTTGCATTTTTTCCGATGAACGTTGCCAGGTCGCCTACAGTAGTTAGATTGCTGTAATTGTTTGTAACTGTGGAAAAGGGAATCTGGTAATGTTGTGACACCACTGCCTGCAAAGCAGTCTTCATCAAATCATTTTGTGCAAAAGAATCAAGCCTGGTATCCTCGTTAAGATTTGTCATAAAATTTTTATCCGCCGATAAACTGGTAAAAGCGGTGTTTCCTCCTAAGGTTTTCAGTATAGAATTAACAAGCTTTGAAAGCAGTATGATGCCCACCACCGTAGCAACTGTTTTGACAACCGTACCGCCCAATATGCCTTTAGTTGTATTTCTACCTGAACTGCAACCTATAAAGCTGGAGCTACTTAGCGAAAGCAGCATAACAAGTGTGTAAAATCTTTTCATGTCAATAAGTTTAATAATAATTTTTTGTTTGTTTTACTTAGTATAGGAATGTATAAATAGCTATTTGTTTAATGCCATTTAGTCTTTAGCAAGACATTCACATTTAATCATATCGACAGCTTCATAGCGACAGTATCCGTTTGCGCTTTTAGCGAACTGCAATCTTTCTAAAGTAATCTCTTAAAAAATTATTAGATCTCTCACCTATAGCTTTTCTGTTGGAAACTTCTTTTTGGTTACGGCAAAACCGGAGAGTTGCGTTAACCTTACGATAACAGGATAACCTCGTGCCAAAGTACGGCCAGTTGTAAATAAAGTTAAAGCACTTTCGAAGCGTTTTTTCTCTCCTCCGCGAAAACCCTGCTTCTCATGTTCTCTGCGGTTGGGTTTTAGAATAAGTTTTTTTTATGCGGAGACACAGTAAGGAATTTAATGTTACTGAAAACAAATCATTATTTAATTTAGCACCTATGGTAGTCATAAAAAGTCATTCAGAGTTCGAATCGCACTTAGGTAAAGAGATAGGCGTATCGAACTGGCATAAAATAACCCAGGAACAAATTAACAAGTTTGCCGATGCTACCCTTGACCACCAGTGGATACACATTGATGTAGAAAGAGCTAAACAGGAAAGTCCTTTTAAAACTACCATAGCGCACGGTTACCTTACACTTTCTCTTATACCTTATTTCTGGAAACAGGTTGCCGATGTGCAGAATCTTAAGATGGAAGTAAATTACGGCATAGAACAGCTCAAATTCGGGCAGGCCGTAACCGTAAATAGCGAAGTGCGGTGCAGGGTTTCGCTTAAGTCAATCATAAACCTCAGAGGCATCACTAAAGCCACGCTCTTTATTCAGCTTGAAATAAAAGACCAGCCAAAGCCGGCGTTTACCGGTGACACTTTATTTCTCTATCACTTTATTTGAGGGCTTATTTATTTAGTGCGATTAGGCTTAGCCGTTACATATTGCACACCGTCATTTACGCTCCTATCTTTCTGAACGATTGGGTTTAGTATAATTTTTTCACCGCAGAGAAATGAGTTAAAAGAGTTTGCGCAGCGTTTTTTACTCCCTGGATTATTTAATGAACGCTTCTTTTCAATTCGTGTCACAAGCGGACGTTGCGCCAAACCTACAATAACAGTTAAGATATACTACCGCGAAAGTGGATCTCTATTTTTTTAATGGCTTGTAAGACATCCAATCTACCTCCAGTTCATAGGGATGAAGTGGCTTTTCTTTGGAACCAGAATTGGTTTCTACTGACCATTCATTCGTATGCCAGAAGTTCATCCGGTAATGTGTATGATTTTGAGGTATGCCTACAGGCGATCCATGGTAGTCCAATAAAATACGCTTTTCGCCGGTGCTCGGGTGAATCATCCACCATACGATGCGATCAGGATACCAATCAAATCCATACGTGTAAAATTTCGCAGAAGCGTCATAATCTTCAATAGCCGGTATAGATTCCGGCTGATTTTGAAGACCTGTTAAAGCGGTGGGAGTGCCATCATAATTCTCTTTATAAATCGTGTTATAGATAATGCCTTTGGCCACATTTATGGTTCTGCCAATTCTTTTGAGCTCACCCTTTTGACCTGTCCACGTGCCAATATAAATAATGGTTGGGTCTGCAACCAGCCACTCAAAATCTATTTCACTGAGCCCCGGTAAACTATCCACATGGTAGGTAAAATAACCAACAACCGCACCCGTGTTAGGTTGTATTTCCCTCACATCCGGAATTTTAAGACGGGCGGCATACGAGCCAAAATGTGTAAAATAATTTGAGATAATTTCCGGGCCGCGCCCTGCTCCGGCACTATCTTCCGGATCTATTTTAAGAGACAAGATTTTTGTGCCCGGTTCCGTTACCGAATTTACGCCGGCCTTCCATTTAAAATCAGCCCTGGTTCCGGTGGAACCATATCTGAAATTCTGTAACGAGGCATTGTTGAAATCTTCTTTAAAAGAATCATGGCAAGTATCTTTCTGTGCATTGACAAAATCAATGGCGAAAAAAAAGAAGGCGGTTAAAATAATTTGTTTCATACTGTAATTTGGTAAATAAGTTTTAGCCTTTGTGGTTGTTCTTGTTTACATCCATAAACAGCCAGTAAAGCCCCGCCTGGTCTCCGGGGCCAACGGGAGTATAAAGCCACAGGTAGTTTCCCGGATAATGTTTCAACATTCCAAAACTATTTGTTCCATCATTTGCTCTAAAATACATTGCCGGGCGATGTCCCTATCGGTTCTTCATTTTACTAATCTATAAAATTAATTGGAAGATATCTTGCAAAGGATAAAGGCAAGAGGCCTTATCATTGTTTTGCCGTTGGTATGGGGACCAGGCGGCGGCTCTCACGAGTGGTTGCTGTGGGCTCTTGCGAAAGAAAGGAACATCTAGCCTGCAGGCGTACGTCCAATGTTGGCAACAACTGCCCGTCATGATTATCCAATACATCGTATTGCACACCGAATCTTTTTCCTGCTTCCTGCGCTTCTGCAAACCTTCGCCTGGCAAGTGCAGTGCCACCCATTGATTGGTGCCCGGCATCACCATTGGTTACTGAAACAAATTTTACGGCATATCCCATTTTTGCAAAAAGTATTGCAGTGCCACCACCATCATAGTCACAATCATCAGGATGAGCGCCAATCATAATGATCCGTATTTTTTTATTATCCTGTGCATTGAGGTTACTTATATTGTAATACCCAAACAGCATAATTAATGTCATGCACCTGCGTATAATTTTCATAAAAAATATTTTCCTGAAGATAAAAAAATTATAACCAGTATTTTCTTCCTTATTCCTTTGCTTGCCTCATTAACACAAGCGTCCCCTCAATATCATTTAGTTAAGGATTAAATAGCTCGTCGATAGTTTGTAAATGTTTGATATTTACCTCTCTTTCTTTTTGGTAATGGCCTTGGTGGATGCCTGCCAGGCCTTACTGGCTCTACATTTTTGATAAATAAATTTTGTAATTCTTTAAGGATCTCAAAATTATTATCGGACTGAATAAACAGTTTGAGTATCCTGTTTTTTAATGAAGCCCAACTTATATTTCGGTTTATTTTATATTCATAACGCCTAGATGCAGAA
>JBBSBD010000250.1:0-8805 GCA_038251675.1 Chitinophagales bacterium
ACAGTAATTATTGCTATTACAATAGCTAATCCTCCTGCTAAAAGAAATATCCACCAATTGACATTGATTTTATAAGCATAATTTTTTAGCCAGTTATTCATCGCCCACCAACCGATAGGGCAGGCTATAAAAACTGCAGTTACAACAAGCTTTAGAATATCCGTTGACATCAATCGTACAATGCCCATTACAGAAGCGCCAAGCACTTTTCGGATACCAATTTCTTTCGTACGTTGCTCCGCGGTAAAAATCATAAGCCCAAGCAAACCAAGACAGGAAATAAAAATCGCCAAAAATGAAAAGGCATTTGATAGTTTGCCAACAACCTGCTCGCTTCTGTATAGTTTTTTATATTCATCATCGGAGAAAGAATAAGTAAAAGGGAATTGAGGATTTATTTGTTTGCAAATCCTTTCGAGGCTTACTAATGCTTCTTTTGTTTTGCCAGCCTGTGTGCGAATTAAAATATTACCATAATAGGCATCTCTACTGAAGCGCATAATCATTGGCTGAATCTGATCATGCATAGAGCGGTAATGAAAATCTTTAAGAACACCTATTATGTTAGCCTTGTGGCCATTCATGGTTACCATGCGGCCGACAGGGTTAATATAGCCCATTTTTTTTGCCGCTGTCTGGTTAATGACATAAGCATCACTATCGGTGGCGAAGTCTTTTGAAAAATAACGCCCTTCCATCATGGTAAGCTTCATGGTTTTTACAAAATCATACCCTGTGGCTGGCTGTTCAAATGAAATTAGTGTTCGTGCATCCCTGCCTTCCCAATCCACATTATTAGTCCATTGATCAAGAAAGGTAGGATTGTCAGACATCCAACTTATACTTTGAATACCTGGCATTTTCAATGTTTCATTTTTCCACGTTGCGTATTTTTTTATGAGCTCCCCTTCTATCGGAACATAAATTAAATTATCCCTGTCATAGCCAAGGTTTCTTGATTGTATAAAATTTACCTGCTTCGAAATAACGATGGTTCCAATGATAAGCACGATAGAAAGTACGAACTGAAATACCACCAGGCCTTTGCGAAACCACACAGCCCACTGGTAAGCTTAGCCGCTCCCTTTAAAACTTTTACAGGATTGAAAGAGGATAAAAATAATGCGGGATAACTTCCCGAAATAAGTCCTGTTATTAATGTGATAAAAGTTATGTTTATCCAGAATGAAATATTATTAAAAGGAAATACAATTTGTTTTTGCGTCACATTGTTGAACAGCGGTAACAGTAAAAGCATTAAGCCAAGTGCAATGATTACGGCTAATGCAGTAAGCATTATGGATTCACCAATAAACTGCTTTATTAATACCGAACGAACGGCACCGACTGCTTTGCGCACACCAACTTCTCTTGCCCTCTTTACAGAACGGGCAGTGGTAAGATTCATAAAATTGATACAGGCAATTAATAAAATGAAAATAGCGACAACGCTAAAAAGATGTACATATCCAATGCGCCCTCCCGATACTTTTCCATTTTCAAAATGGGAATGCAGGTACACCTCGTCAAACTTCTGCAGGCCGAGTTCAACATGATAGGCTTCACTGCTATCATGTCGATATAAATCCCAGAAATGAGCAATCTTTTTGTCCACCAATAAAGGATTGGCATCGGCACGCAACATGACATACGTTAACGGTCCGCTGCTTCGCCAATCTTTACTCCATTGATGGTCTTCTAAATAAGCATCCCAGTTTATGAGGTAGTCAAATTTGCGGTAAGCATTTTCGGGCAAATCTTTAAACACCGCGGTAACTTTAAAGTCTTTCCTGTTATCAAAACGTATAGTCTTTCCCATAGCTTTCTCCGGGTTTCCAAAAAAATTATCGGCAGTCTTTCTTGAAATGGCTATACTTGTTGTAGTCGCAAGAGCGGTCTGGGGAGTGCCATATAAAAGTGGATAGCTAAACATATTGAATAAACCCTTTCCTGCACCTGTACCTTCTACTTTCAGGATTTTATTATCCACCTGCAAAGCAGTATTGTCATTTTCTTCCTGTAGCATAATCGCGTCTTCCACTTCCGGGATTACCCTTTTTAACTCATCTGCCAACAATCCAGGAGTATCATAATTACCATCAATATGATCTTTGTAATACTCACGTTCATATACTTTGTACAACCGCGAACCATTTTTATGAAAGGCATCCACACTTAATTCATTCTGCACCCACAGCAAAATAAGGAGACTACAGGTCAATCCTACCGACAGGCCCGCAATATTGATAAAAGAATGAACCTTGCTTTTTATTAGGTTGCGCCACGCGATTTTGAAATAGCTTTTTATCATTTTTCTGATATTAATTTTTTATCTGAACTAAGATTTTCTTGATTAATTAACTCCTACAGATTAATCACAGTCCCTGATTTATCCCCCCTTTAGGGATTAGGAGTTTACTCTGTTCTCAAACTCTTTACGGGGTTTGCTATCGCTGCTTTTATTGCTTGCACACTTACAGTTAAGAGTGCTATTAGAATTGCCACAAGACCTGCTAACAAAAACATCCACCAGCTAATGCCAACCCTGTATGCAAAGTCCTGTAACCACTTATCCATAATGTACCATGCGCAAGGGATTGCAATCGCCATCGCGAGAACCACAAGCTTTAAAAAGTCCTTCGACAATAGCTTAATAATTCCTCCAATACTTGCTCCAAGCACTTTACGAATCCCTATTTCTTTTATACGTTGTTTTGCAAACAATGCTATTAGCCCAAACATGCCCATACTGGCAATGAGAATGGTAAGCAGGGCGATGTAGTCGGTCACTTTTAATATACTGTCGAATAAGGTATATTGTTTATCTATTTTATCAGTCATTAATTCATAACTGAAAGTACGGCGTGATGGTATGGTTTTAAAAACTTTCTCCAGTTGAGAGACTACAATTTTTGTATATCCTTCATCGGTGCGCACACTCAAATATTTATTTTGAAGAGATGGTTTACCGGAATACCATTGGATAACAGGCCCTATTCGATTTTGCAAATCTTCATAATGAAAATTTTCCATCACACCAATAATCGTATAAGTGTCAGGGTTACCCTTTGATTTAATTTGTTTACCAACCGCATTCTTCCAGCCGAATGCGTCCATTGCGGCACGGTTGATAAGAACAGTATTTTTTTGAGAAGCGCTAAGGGCATCGTCAAAATTTTTACCCTGCATTAACGGTATTTTATAAGTCGGCAGATAACCGGCATCTGCGGGCGCCTGGCGCAGACTCACTTCTTTGTTTGTTGCCGGATCATAATAGTTATTGTAGTCCTGTGCATAAGCCGTGGGAATGACGCGATTGGCAGATACTGATTTTACATGTGGGTTATTTTTAAGGTCATTTAATATACTTTCAAATCTTGCATTGGCTGTCTTTTGATCCCGGAAAGCAAGGTCAAGATTTATTACAGCAACATTATCTTTATCAAACCCAAGCGCCGAGCTTTTCATATAGCGTACCTGGCTGTTGAGAATAATAGTAACACAGATAAGCGTTATGGCAAATACAAATTGAACGGTGATTAAAATATTTCGAACACTGCTGCTTTTATAATTGCCGGAGGTAAGCTTCCCCTTCACCGCATCGGTAACTTTTACCGCAGCTAATTTTAGCGCAGGAAGGCTTGCCGCAAGTACTGTAAATAAAAGACCTATCCCTGTAAAAAGAAGAATGATTGGATAATCTTTTGCTATGCCCGTTTCTATTTCACCAAACTTATCTTTCACCATATTATTTATATTGGGCAAAAGAAGTAAAGAGAAAAATAACCATGCAAGTAATACGGAAATAAATACAACCAAACCATTCTCCACGCAAAACTGCATGATGATATTTTTTTTACTGCCACCAATCATTTGCTTCACTGCCACTTCTTTTGCACGGGAATACATGGAGGCAGTATTGAGGTTGATAAGATTTAAAAGTATAATAAGCAAGATAAGAACTCCCGCCCCCACTGCTCCTTTAATAATTACTCCCGTAAGTGCAGAATTCTCCTGGGTTATTTTACTAAAAGGAACTGCAAATATTCTATTATCTTTTTGATCGGGCGCATAATTAAGTTGTACTATACTGGCGATTTTTGCGGCCAGTTTTTTAGGATCGGTATTTTTTTTCAGCCTTAAATAATCATTAGCAAAAGTATTATACCAGTCGGCACCATTTTTAAAATCGGGATTAGATTCAAGTATTGCCGTAGGAAGTAACACTGTCGGGCGTATTGTTGAGTTTGAAGGTACATGCTTCAGAACGCCGGTAACCGTAAGTTGCATTGAGTCATCCGCCCTAATAATTTTTCCAACCGGGTCTTTTCCCCCAAAAAATTTACCGGCGATTTCTTCAGAGAGCACGATGGAAAATTTATCGCTCAATGCCGTTGCTGCATTTCCATATTTAAAAGGGAATTGAAATACTTTAAAATATCCTGTATCAACAAATGCAGTGGTTTCCTGGAATTCTTTATCAGCAAACTTCAGCCATGGAAAATACCATTGCTGAATATGCGTAGCAGCCTCCACTTCCGGGCAAGTTTTTACGATTTCACCAAGCAACGGATAGGTAGTTGACGTATATTGATTGCCATCGGTTGTTCCAGTTTTAAGGTAATACATCTCGCCAATATCTTTCTGATTACTATCGGTCGTGAGATACTGATATACCAAAAGAGATAATGCCATAATACTTGCAAGGCCCGTTGACAAGCCAACAATATTTACAATGCTGAAAAGTTTATTTTTCAGCAGTTGCCTGTAAGCCGTTTTTAAATAATTTTTAAACATAGTCTGAACTTTAATTTTTTGATCAATTAGCTCCTATAGTTTAATCACAGCCACTGATTTACTCCCCGTTGGAGGCTAGCGGTTCACTCTGATCTCAAACTTTTCACCGGATTCGCCAATGCTGCTTTTATTGCCTGGAAACTGATAGTCGCCAATGCGATGACAACAGAAAATAATCCTGCAATGGCAAATACCCACCATGTAATATTTACCCGGTAGGCAAAATTATCAAGCCATTTATTTATCGCCCACCAGGCAATGGGAGACGCAATAAGAATAGAAATAAATACTAGCCTCAAAAAATCTTTAGAAAGCATCATTGCAATATTGCTTGCCGAAGCACCTACAACTTTTCTTATGCCAATTTCCTTTGTTCTTTGCAAAGTAATAAGCGAAGCAAGTCCTAGTAATCCAAGACAACTGATTAGTATTGCTATTGATCCCGTAAGGGTAATAATTTTTTGTTGCAGTTCTTCCTGTTTATATAATTTGGCAATCTGGTCGTCAAGAAAGCTATATTCAAAAACTTGCTGGGGATAGACATGTTCCCATTTTTCCCGGATGCTTTTTATGGATTCCTGCAGATGGCTTCCATTTAACTTTATCCCAATCATTGTAAATTTTTCAGGGACACTTGCAATGAGTATTGGTTCGATGGGCACCTCAAGTGATTTGGTATTAAAATCCTTTACCACGCCAACAATAGTTCCGTGCTGATCATCAAATTGGCCCGCGACCAAGGGCTTCCCGATTGCGTCCACGATATTTTTTAATCCCAATTTATGGATCATAGTTTCATTAACGAGATACTCAGGCGAGGCTTTGGATTCCCTGAAATTTCTTCCGGCGATGATTTTAAGGCCGAACGATTTTACATAAGAGGTATCTCCAATTGGAGATCCTGCGGGCCATGGCTCCCAGTCCGGCCTGTTATCAAATTTTACAGAGCCCCCAAAATTATTTTCTGAAGAAGGCGGTTTATAACAAAATGTAAATGATGTAACCTGTGGCATTTTTTCAAACTGTTCACTCAACCGATCCTTCCCGGATTGTAAAGTATCAGGCAGAGGAATCATTACAACTGCGTCACGGTTAAAACCAATATCAGTACTTTTTAAAAATCGAACCTGTAATACCATAATGAAGGCACAAATGATTAGCATGTATGCTACGGCGTTCTGGAAGATTACGAGTGTCTTTCTTAACACGCCGGCTTTCCAGGTACCCGTTTCTGCCTTCAGTGCTTTAAAAATATTTATCCTGCTAAGTATTACGGCTGGATAAAATCCCGAAAGAATAACCAGGACGAGGAGCAGAATGCTTAAAAAAATAATTATGTTTTCATAAGAGAGTAAATGAACCGGGTCCTGTGAAAAGAGAAATTGGTTGGCTGCCGGCAGTATTAAAGTTACAAGACCAACGGCGGTTAGTATAGCAATACTAACCAGGAGAAATGTTTCTATAATAAATTGCATGAAGAGTTGCCATGCAGTTCCCCCTAAAACTTTCCGCGTTCCGATTTCAATCATACGCTTCGACTGCTGTGCTATAGAAATATTAATATAATTGAAACCGGCAATTAATAATATTAGTAACCCAACAATCGTAAGAGTTAGTAACAGGGACTTTTGAACTGAGCCGCCATAGTCTCCATTAAAATGGACATCTGCCAGAGGCTGAAGCCAGAAATGATAATATTGCGCATTATCGCCAAGGTTGGCTTTTGCCAAATTGGCCATCACAGACTCTACTTCCGTCCTGGATTTTTTATCGTTTAACGTAAGATATAAGCTTGTGGTAGAATTCATCCATCCCCAGGAGGTAAAAAAATTATCCTCAGTACCCGGATTAATATTTTTTAGGGATGATAAAGAAACATAGATATCAGATTTTAAATCTGTGTTGAATGGCTCATCGCTCAGTAAGCCAACAATTTTAACAGGTTGCCTGTTTTCAAAAACGATCACTTTTCCAATAGGATCTGCCTTGCCGAAATACTTAACCGATTGCTTTTGAGTGATGACGGCGGTATTGGGTAAACTTAGCTCACCTGCATTTCCGGCGATCCAATTATAATCAAACATCTTAAACCATTCAGGCGATACCAGGGCAACATTTTTATCTTCTTTAAAACGTCTTTCTGTTTTTGATAAATTATTTATCGTAACAGTGAATGTGTAATTATTTAAAATTACAGCCGCATTTGAAACATCTGCCACTCCTGATGCCAATGCACGATACATCGCAATTGAGGCGCCCTTTTCATGGAGGGTTTTTTCAAAATGCAATTCATTTAAAACTCTGAAAGTTCTGGAAGCATTTTTATGATATCTGTCAAAGCTTAAATGATAGCTGATAAACAAATACAATAACAAGGCGCAGGCAATTGCCAGTGATAATCCGAAAATATTTATCGCGGAATAAAATTTTCTCTTAATGAGATTCCGCCATGCGATTTTAAAATAGTTTTTTAGCATTTGTCTGAATTATGATCTTTTAATTAAATCAATTCTATGATTACTTGTCTGAATCATGATAATCGTATAAATCAGTTTAATCATGCCCGCCTGACCGGACGGGCAGGGTTCAGACAATTTCATTCTGTTCTCAAACTCTTCACCGGGTTCATTAAAGCTGCACGTACAGAATGATAGCCAACTGTACACAAAGCAATTAAAATTGTTACCAATGCTGTAATTGCAAATACATACAAATGAACGGGAATCCGAAACGCAAAATCCTGAAGCCATTTATTACCGGCCCACCACGCAAGAGGTGCAGCGATTAGAATGGCAATGCCTATAAGTTGTAAAAAGTTTTTTGCTACAAGAATGGTTATGCCGCTGACGTTTGCGCCAAGCACTCTTCTTATTCCAATTTCTTTGGTACGTTGAACAGTAGTAAAAGCGGCAAGCCCAAACAAGCCAAGACAGGCAAGTATGATGGCTAATGCTCCCGCAACGGAAAACAATGTTGAAGTGCGTTGTTCAGATAGATAAAGCCTGTTATAATCTTCATCTAAAAAATGATAATTAAAAGGCCTGTCCGGTATGCGCTGCTTCCACATTGCTTCTAAACGACCAAGTGCAGGCTGCATATTATCACCACTTATCCGAACCATAAATGCTCTTGAAAAATCGCGCCCAAGAAAAATAAGTAACGGACCAATCGGTTCATGAAGGCTGCTGAAATTGAAATCTTTTACAACACCCATTATTGGGCCTTTAGCCCTATTTTCAATTATTCTCCCAATAGAATTTTCCGGCTGCCAACCAATTTTTTTCGCAAGTGTTTCATTAATAATATATGGTTGTTGATAATTTGCATTGTTATTATTTGTATCCATCATTGCAAAATCAGATTGCTGAAAATCCCGTCCTGCTACCAATTGCATTTTCATTGTTTTGATAAAATCAAGGTCGACAGGCATAGCATTTAAAGAAATATCATGCGTTCCTTTTTCATCTACTGCCGTAATGCCATCGCCCCACTCTACATATTCCGGGGTTTCATAAGAGGCGGTAACATTTGCTACTCCGGGTACTTGTGCAATAGCTTCTTTTATATTTTTGAAATCCTTCAACATGTCTCCTCCTATAGGCAGCACGACTATATGTTCTTTATCGTAACCTAAATTTTTTGTTTGCATAAAATGCATTTGCTGCAAAATAATTGTGGTATAAATAATCAGGAAAACCGAGATAGCGAATTGTGCGACGATTAAGGTTTTGCGCATCGTATTCTTTCCACCTGTAAATGTGAAACCTTTTTTAAGCACAGATAAAACCTGCGTGCCGGATAACAGCAGTGCAGGATATAAGCCCGCAAAAAAACTTACTAATAAAGAAAATACAATTAGTGAAATAATTGGAACAGGTTTCAATAATGCAGCCGCGTTAAATTCCTTACCGGTAACATTATTAAAATAAGGAATCAACAAAATACTTAACAATAATGCAAGTGCCGCTGCTATGAAAGTGATAAAAGAAGTTTCGCCAATAAATTGTG
>JBBSBD010000251.1:0-8765 GCA_038251675.1 Chitinophagales bacterium
GGCTACCTCTCTTACGATCACCGGCATCGACCAACCGTCCGACGCTATATGGTGCATCGTTACTACCAGCAAATGCTCCTTTTCTTCCTGCTCTATCAACGTCGCACGCAGCATATAATCTTTGCCCAGGTCAAAGGGCGTTTTTATCTTTTGCTCTATATATCGTTGTAATGCTTCTTTATCTTCTTTATGAAAAGTCTTTCCTTCTTCTAACTTCCAACCGCCTTTTTCCTGTATCTCCTGCCGCGGCTGGCCGCCTTCTTCTTTATAAACCGTCCGCAGCACTTCGTGCCGGTTTACGATCTCTGCCAACGCTTTTCCTAATCCTTCTTTGTCCAGTGTCCCGGTTAGCCTTAACACCGACGGAATATGATACCCCACGCTACCCTCCAACTGATCTATAAACCATAATCGCTCCTGGCTATAGGATAAGGGAAGAAGTGGGGGTCTTGAGCCAACTTTAATGGAAGGAAGTATTGTTTTTTGTTCACTATTAAGAATAATTGCAATCTGCTCAGACATTGTTGGATGCAGAAAAACATCAGTTAATTGAATTGCAACCGAGAATTGAGTTGAGATCCGCGAAACAAGTTGAACGGCTTTCAGGCTATTACCACCTACCTGAAAAAAGTCATCATTCTCATTAAATTTTGAATGACCCAGAAGCCCACTCCAGATTGTAAATAGAAATCTATTTTCCTCCGAATAGGAAACTAAGTCTGAATCTGAGAATGAGGATCCTTTTGAATTAACCAGACTAAGGATACCCTTTCCGGTTTTGGCAATAACCGTTTTATTAAATTGATTGCTCTTCATTTTATAACTTCAAAATATAATCAGAATTTTACGACTTACACAGACAAAAAAGGACTTTATACATCCCTTTAGGTATTAAATAAATTTAATTAAACAATAATTAATGAAATGAATAACAATCGCAGACATTTATTTAAAAATAAAAAGCAGTCAACGGGAATATTTGGGAATTTGGGAACAAATAATGTCTCCTCACTCGTTAAATAAATTTCTTGCAATTTCAATATAAGTTCAATTTCAATTATTATTTCGCCCAGTAAATTAAGATTGTCAAATTATTTGTTTATCAATTTTAAGAACCATGAAACGAAAACGTAAAATAGAATGAAAACAATATAACAACTCCTACTTTTTCATATTTCTTCAATTCAGAAATGTTTCTTAAATCTCTTCGAGGATAATGGAATTGACTTTTACTTACTAATTCATAAGTAAATTGGATGGTATCTAATATATATTGGAAAGAAATTTTTTGTTCGTGTTTATTGAACAAAAATAGCCTGATGTTATTGGCCTTTACCAGGCACAACTTTAAAAGCCCTCGAAAGCTTTTTCAGTCAATGTGAAGCTTTGACATTTTTTTTGCAGACAATATCCTCAAACCAGAAATACACATAATCTTTATTAATAATCTGCCAGCAAACAAATATATATAATTCATCTAAAAAACTACAATTATTGCCGATTAATTATCGAACGCCAAATTCATTCCTCACAAGAAATTAATGCCTATCCAAAACAAGAAAATCGAAAGACTAGTTTCCTTATGACACAATCTGATTGAAAATCATTTAATTATCAAAGCACATAAATTTATCAAAATTATTCCGCACTAATCTGGTCAGAAATCTTTACATTTTGATAATAGTCTTTTGTGGTTTCGTCTTTAATCCATTCTCTTCCAGATAAGAATTCCTCGAAGGGCTTATTTTTTAAAGTAGCCTTAAAAACAAGCCTTATAGAATTCAAGCCATGTAAAGCACAATAATTCTGCATTTCAGTTAGAATAATATCTTCAACATTTCTACCCAATATTCTGCAGCTTAAAAGAAATGTTTCAACCACAAGTTCGCTTTGAATTTCATTAGCAAGAATCAAACCTACAATTCCGTAATCGCCGAAACGATCACTGACTTCTATAATCCTGTTAAAAGAACCTCGCTTTGCCAGTAATCCTAAAACCTCCTGTGGTGTTTTTCTAATGCCATTTAGATTAAATTGATTCGTCCGCATTGTAAGTTGAACAGCCCGTTCAAGATCACTCTCTTCTACTTCGCGAACCTTGACATTTATATCCAAAGATGCAAGGAAATCCGAAAGTGAATTGTGTTTAAGCTGTTCAGTATTTCTTTCTTTTTCGATCTGATACATTTTATTCCGTTTCATGTCTTCTTCCGTAACGCGAAATGTATCAAAAGCCCAAATATGATCAAGGAATTCTGAAAAAGTTTCGACTTCATTGGGCAAACAAATTGAAAGAACATCGGGACACCGGGCAGTCATTTGCTCCACTTCGAATTCATTATCATCAATAAAAATAAAGCTATCAATTCCAAGATTTAATTCTTTGGAAATGGATAATAAATTATTTGATTTAAGATCCCAATTAATTCGATGAGCAATAATATGCTCCCGCCTAAGTTTCATTTTAGGATGGTTGTCAAAAACCTCCCACACATCCTCTTCATTATTTTTACTAGATAGTACCAACAAAAATCCCTCCTTGTATTTTTCCAAAAGAAATTCCTGCAATTTTGTGAAGTTCTCATCTATAATAACATTCGAAGCCCCTACTTCTCCACACACGCCTTTCCAAAGTGTATTGTCGCAATCGACCGCGATTACCTTATAACCAGGCCCTTTAAAAGCACTGATCTTGCGTGATAGATAGGTGCCGATAGCCGCATAATATTCTTGCGTAAAGGGCATGTGCCCGATTTCGTCAGACCTGGAATCATATAATTCAGTAACACCATACAGTTCTGCTATCTTTTCCAGATTAAATAAATTCATCCTGGAAAAGCTACTAATCAGAGATGCCAAATGTTTATTTAATTCTTTAATGTGATTAGTCACGTCATCAGAATAAAAATTAGTTGAATTAACGGGGACAACACCGATTAAAAAAGGTGCGAATGTATTTTGATTGGCATTTTCTAATGCTTCCTTTAATTCAAAATAAGTAGCATCCAAAAAGGCAATCTGCTCTTTTGAAGAGATTCTCTGCTTATCTCTTAACCAATCTTCAATTCGAATAAAAAGGACATTTAAACCCTTATTAGAATTCAACAGACTCTCTGGATTTAATAGCTGTTGAAATACCTGGTTGTACGGTGCAAATGCTATGCTGATATTCAACTCAAGTTCTCTGTCCCAATATTCCAAAAATTCCAATAGCGGCTCTGCAACAAATGAAGCACAAATATGAACCGGCATTACAGAATTTCCCGCAGAAGTATTATGATGATCTTTTCGCAAACCTTCTTTTTCTGTAATTAGTTTATCATAAGATCTTAACTGCTTGTTAGATTCCTGAGTTACCGCCGTAAGCAGGTCGACGAAATTTTGAAGGAATGTTTCCATTCGTTCCTTGGTGTACAATTTCGAATTATAGCTTAAGTAGAGATTTAAAAATTCTCCTGATGGTTCAATATCAAGTTTAAAATCAAGTACCGACTGATATAAATCTTCTTCACCCAATTGATAAGGTTTTATAACTATACCAGCGCCTAAAATTTCATTATCTGTGGAATTTCCTTTTATTTTCAACCCATTTTCTGAATGAAAATTGACCATCGTATCAAAAAAAGGATTACGCGAAAAATCACGTTGGTCAATCAATTCGTTAACCATGATATCAAATGGGTAATCCTGGTGACTATACGCATTAATCAGGGCATCGTTGCACTTCTCAAGATATTCAGGCAACTGTAAATCTGCAACAGGCGAAAGCCTAACCGGAAGGAAATTGATAAAAGCTCCTATTAAATTTTCCAGTTGGATATGGCTTCTTCCTGAACTGAGTGATCCAATTACTATATCTTCCTGCCGGCTATATTGACTAACCAAAAGTCCATATAATGAAAACAGTAAATTGTTCAAAGACATATTATGCCTTGTGGCCATCCTGTGTAGATCCTGCGTTAAAGAGTTAGGCACAAAAACATGTAACATAGCCCCCAAAAAGGATAGCACTTTTGGCCGCTCAAAGTCACCGGGAAAATCTAAAATGGGAATTGAGTTAGCAAAAAGATCGTTCCAGTATTTTTGATGCTCTTTAATTTGAGAAGTATGCCATGCTGCATAATCCTTATACTGAATGGGTAACTCTTGTAAATCATTTTCTGATTCTGAAAGGCTTTTTTTATACAAATTTAATATCTCTTGTATTAGAATTTCCTTAGACCAGCCGTCACTAATTATATGATGAATGCTAAACAGTAGAATATTTTCTTCGGATGATTTTTGAAAAAGTGTGATCCTAAACAGCGGACCTTTTGTTAAATCGTACGAGTGAGCTAATTCATTTTCTTTGGCTTCGCTTATTATTTTTTTAATGTTATTTTTATTTTGAAGATCAACCTCTTTTATTTTGAAACCCATCTCCTGGGCCGTAAGAATTTTTTGCCTCGGCTCACCATCTATTTCAACAAAAATGGTTCTTAGGTTTTCATGTCTCTCAATAACCTTTTGTACAGCTTTACTAAAAGCCAGCTTATGCAAACGGCCTTCTATCAAGAAAGCTGCTGAAAAATTGTAGGCCTTTGATCCGTCTTTATAATGACTCAGTATCCAAAATCTTTTTTGAGCATGTGACAACTCGTAATATTCCTGGGTAGGTAATCTTTCGATTTCACCATAAGAATTTTGTCTTTCAAATGATAAAGCCAGGGACAATTCTTTTATTGTAGGATTTGCGAAAATTTTTCCTATATCAATTTTAATATTCAACAATTTATGCAATCTTGAGGTAAGCTGCATGGCGTTCAGACTATGGCCGCCTAATTCAAAAAAATTATCATTGATCCCTATTTTTTCAATCCCTAATATTGCCTGCCAAATTTTTACGAGTTCTATTTCTATAGGTGTTGTCGGCTCTTCGTAAGTGTTAGTTATTATATCATCGCCTTCAGGCCTGGGTAATGCTTTTTTATCAACTTTACCATTAGGCGTTAGCGGCAATTTTTCTAACTCGATTAATAAAGGCGGGACCATATAATCTGGTAGCTTGCTTTTTAGATACAAAACAATGGCCTGCTTATCAAAATTGCCTTCGGGCACAATATAACCGACTAATTGTTTATTGCCATCTACATTATCTCTCGTTATTACAACCACCTGTTGCACTAATTCGCATTGTTGCAAAGCAGTTTCAATCTCACCTAATTCGATACGAAACCCTCTTATTTTCACCTGGTCGTCGATTCTCGCGAGGTACTCTATATTCCCATCAGGGAGCCACCTTCCGAGATCACCGGTCTTGTATAATCTTGAATTACCTTCTTTATCAAAAGGATTTTTTACGAACTTTTCTGTGGTTAATCCAGACTTGTTAAGGTATCCTCTAGCAACTTGTATACCTCCGATATGAATTTCTCCAGGAACAACTAACGGAGATAATTTGTATTCGTTGTCTAAAATATATATTTGGGTATTAGCGACCGACTTACCAATTGGAACAACTTTAATATTTTTTTCGGTCGAATTATTAAGACTCCAGTAAGTAACATCGATCGCGGCCTCGGTAGGCCCATATAGATTATGCAGTTCAGTTTCGGGAAGCTTTTGTTTAAAAATATTTACATGCGAAGGATTTAATGCTTCGCCACTGCATAAAACTTTTTTTAAGTTTTTACATTCTCCAGGTTTTAAATCTGGCAGAAAAACACCAAGCATAGAAGGCACAAAATGTAACATCGTTATTTGATGCTGCTCAATTACCTTCTTTAAATAGTCGTTGTCTTTATGCCCTCCCGGCTTTGCAAAAATAAGTTTTGCGCCAGCCAGCAAGGGCCAGATTAATTCCCATACAGAAACATCAAAACTAAAACTTGTTTTTTGAAGAACAGCATCCGCAGGAGATAATTGGAAGTAATCCTGTGCCCAGTTTAGTCGATTGGCAATTCCATCATGTTGATTCATTACGCCCTTCGGCTTTCCGGTAGAGCCAGAAGTATAAATTACGTATGCAACGTTGGTGAACGTCAAAGCATTTTCGACTTTACTCACCGGCTGCTTGCCAATTTCGCTCCACTCACCATCCAGGCTTAGAATCTTATAGCTTTCCTCAATGGACAGTGTTGCTTTACTTTTATCGTTACAAAGAATAACTGAAGCAGCGGTATCTTCCAACATATATTGTATTCTATCTGCCGGATAATCCGGGTCAACTGGAACGTAAGCAGCACCTGCTTTTAAAATGCCAAGAATACCAATGCTCATTTCCAATGATCGTTCCAGGCAGATTGGGACAAGTGTTTCCTCTTTTACTCCTCTGCTTTTTAAAAAATGGGCAAGCTGATTTGATCTTTCATTCAACTCATGATAAGTTAATGTTTCATCTTCAAAAATGAGTGCCGTTGAATCAGGCGTAGCTGAAACCTGTTCCTCAAATAGCTGTACAATATTTTTTTCTGAAAATTGCTTTTTTTCTCCGCTGGCAAATTTCGATATAAGTTCTTTTTCTAAGGAAGGCACTACATCAATGTTTCCTATTTCTTTATTAACCGCATAAGGAAATTGTTCAAGAATAAAAATAAAACGCTGGGCTAAAAGTTCAATTTCCTGCCGGGTAAAATATTCGGTGCTGTAATCAAGCTGAAGTTGCAGAGGTTGCTGTTTTCCAAAATCCTGCCAACACAATTGTAAAGGGTATTTCAAAAATTCATTTGATAATTCACATATCGTTGCTTGCAGTTGCTCGCCAAAGGATATTTCGAAATTTAGAAGTTTATAATTAATTACCACTTCAAATAAATATCCTTCATGAGGCTTTACTTTCAAGGATCTGGCCAAATCCCCGACAAGGTAGTGCTGATGTTTATAATCTTCCTTTTGTGCTTCTAAAATCTCTTTTAAAAGATCAAGCAGTGTGATATCTTTTCTGAAAGAATTTTTATAGGGAATAATTCCTGAAAACATTCCAACGATATTCCTGGCCTCTTTCGAACTTCGTTTATGGACAGGAATTCCAAAATAAAATTCCGACTCACCGGAGGTCTTTCCATAATAAATCGAAAGGGCAGCAATCGTTAAATGATGCAACCTGATTTTAGTTGCCTGCTCAATATTGTCAAGAAGTTCCCTTTGCTTTTCTGTGAGGGTAAGAAAATATGTTTCGCTCTTTTTACCCGATGTGCTGAAATTTTTCTTTTGCAGAATTTTTTTTGGCTTGGCAGCAATTTTATTCTTCCAGTAACTTGCGTCTTCATCATAAGCAGGTGAATTTTTGTACTCAGATGCTTTAGCTGCTTCTTCAAGGTAGGCCTTAAACAAAAAAGGACTGCCGTTGCCTGCTACTAACGATCTATATTTTTGAGCGAGATATTGTACCCAGACAACAAAACCATAACCATCGGTTATCAGGTGATGGTATTTGCCAAAAAACCAATATTCTTCATTTGAGATTTTAATAAGATGTTGCTCATAAAGCAAGGCATTCTTCTCAAATAAAAACGGAGTATTGAATCTCCCTTGCATCCACTCTACTGCCGCCGCTTCCACATCTTCCCTATCACTAAAATCTACGTCAGACATTTCAAGCTTATGGCAATTCTCGTCCATGAAAATCACCGGCTCGGACAGGCTCAAATCAAACCTCATTCTAAATGCGTCAAACACTTTTGCCCCAGAACTTACGGTCTCATAGAATAATTCTTTGTTTAAATGCCCCTTTAATTTTATATACCCACCAATATTATAATGTGGACTTTTTGTATCCAAAAGCTGATCTGCATAAACGTCAAATTGAGCAGGGTGTAGAGGAAAAATTAAATCTTCTTGCATAGTAGTTTCAGAAAAATGCTTGAGTCAATATTTTAAAATTGTGCACAGGCAAAAAGTTCCAGCCCCTCCGCATCGTATAAATTTTATAGAATAGAGGGGCTGAAGTTTACATATCCTTTGATCGAAAAATGTCGGTTATTATCTTATTAGAATAAGTTTCAAAATTAAGACTCGACTAATTCTTCCACATTTTCAACCTCCCTAGCTTGCTTTTCATATAACAATTCTTTCTCGCCATAAAGTCTTTCAGCAACTATACCTCTTTCCCGGCAAAGTTTTACAAGCTTATTGGACTGTACAATGGGGTTTGATTCATCAGTATATTTTATGCTGCTAATGAATTCACACCATGGCTCCTGTCCCATTGCATACACATAAATTTCTTTTGGTTTGTATATATCCACCAGGTGCATACCCTTCTTGCAATCTGAGCCTGCAAGTCTTCTGCTGCCGTCCATATCTCTTGCTAGTTTCTTTGTAAGGAGCGGACCATATAGCCATGTAAGAGGGGCTCCATCGCATTCCATACCAATAAACATCACATCGACATCTCCAATTTGATTATGAATATGTTTATAAAGAGCAGCTTCTACTATTCTTGAATCCGCGAGAAACAATAGTTTGAATTGGCCGATCTTAACCAGGTAACAAGATTTGGTAAGAATATTTAAATCAGAATGTTCACCAATAAATGGAAGTCCTGTTATTATTGCATCTTCGAAATGAATAGTTTCCATTTCATCAACGGCAAAAACATTTTTAAATCCAACCGCTTCAAACATTAATTTCAGATCAGGATCTTCCAGGCGTCCGCTGTTTGTACGAGGCACGATGAGATTCTTAATCTTATGCCTCAATGGTAACAGCGTTTCGAAAAGAATATGATCCTGATGATTGTGTGTTATTAGTACATAATCTATGACATCTGGTAAATGAGAATCTGA
>JBBSBD010000252.1:0-8578 GCA_038251675.1 Chitinophagales bacterium
TCAAACAGCAAAGCTTTTACAGTAGCTTCTCTCGGAATACTGATGGATGAAAGAAAGTTGAAATGGGATGATAAAGTAAGGGATTACATTCCGGAATTCAAGATGTACGCCCCCTATGTGACAGAAGAATTTACGATAAGAGATTTGCTGACACATCGAAGTGGTTTGGGCTTAGGCGCAGGTGATCTTATGTTTTGGCCCGACAGTAATTCATTTACCATTAAAGATGTAATTCACAACCTCCGCTATCTAAAGGCCGTTTCAGGTTTTCGTACTAAATATGATTATGATAACCTGATGTACATCTTAGCAGGCGAGGTCGTAAAGCGCGCATCAGGAATGAGTTGGGAAGATTTTATCAAAACCCGCATCCTTCAACCGCTTGGCATGACGGAGACTGCTCCTTCATTCAGTAAAGTGGCCAATAAAAGTAATGTGATAGACCCTCATGCCCCGGTGAATGGCAAAGTGCAGGTGATACGCCGCGACTGGAGCGAAGTGGCGAATTCAGCAGGCGGCATTTACAGTAATGTTCATGATATGTGTAAGTGGATCATCATGCAAATGAACAATGGAATATATGGCGATAATTTACAGAAACAACTATTTAGTGAAGACGTGCATGAAGACATGTGGACGCCGCAAACAATCATTCCTGTAAGAGGCAATTCGCCTTACAACACGCATTTCTCTGCCTACGGACTTGGCTGGTTTTTGAGTGACGTGAGCGGTTATAAACAAGCAACACATACGGGCGGCCTTGCGGGAATAGTTACGCAGGTTACGTTGATCCCGGAATTGAAATTGGGCATTATTGTTTTTACCAACCAGCAATCAGGCGCTGCATTTTATTCCATTACAAATACTATTAAAGACAGCTACCTTGGTGTGCATGGCAACGACTGGATAGACTTTTATCATAAGAGAGTGATGGCAAATGAAGCCAATGCAAAAAAAATTACCGATGATATCTGGAATGATATTAATGTACAGCAAAAAAATGCGAATCCAAAAATAAACGGGAGCAATTTCACGGGAACCTATAAGGATCCATGGTTTGGAGATGTGGTTATTTCAATGAAAAATGGTAAGCTCTGGTTTGATTCTAAAAGATCTTTTCTGCTCACGGGTGAAATGTTTCCTTACAAAGGGAATACGTTTATTGTAAAATGGAATGAAAGAAGTTTTGATGCGGATGCTTACGTGATGTTTGATCTTGATAAGGACGGAAAGCCTTCCGGAATAAAGATGAAACCTATATCACCTCTTACTGATTTTAGTTTTGATTTCCAGGATTTGAATTTTAGCAGGGTGGATTCAACGGAGAAATAAACACCTCGCTACTTTTGATTTTTTGCGTTTTTATTTTTTGCAAAAACGCATATTATTTTTGGTGCGGCGGTTGTTTTTACGCGTCTCAGTTAATTTTAAAATGCACTTCGCGAAAGTGGCCGGACTTACTGATTATTAACAAAGATATTTTTTTGTAAAAAAAGGCTAAGGATGTTCGTATATTAGGAAATACACGAGTAAGCTGCCATTATTTGACCTCACCTTGGATGAAAATTTTAGAGTAAAAAACTATGACGACAAGTATCCAGACAAGATTGGTTAACCAACCATATTCGCTGTTTTTTTTGACCGGAATTATTTTGTTTATCCTATCTTTTTTTGTGTGGGGACAATCTCTTGACTTGCATATACACGACACCTATTTTGTTATTGCGGCAAACTATTTCATTTGGACGATTGCATTGATATTTTTTTTTGTTTGGGCACTTTATAAATTAACAGACAAAATTCTTTGGACAAAAAAATTAATTTGGTTACATGTTCTGACAACCATTTTTGTACTTATACTTCTTGCAACAATTGAGGTTTGGCATGACAAAATAATACCACCAATAAAAAGAGAGACAATAGCAGTTAAAGATATATTTGAAGACCAAAAAAGAGAACAAGTAATTGGGCAAACAATTGCAATTATATTTATTATCGGACAACTTTCATACGTTGTAAATTTAGTTGGCGGTATATTTAAAAGAAGACGTTAACGGCAGCTTACATGGGGTTTGCAATATACTGGCAGACGTGGTAACAATGGGCTACAGTTCGCTATCAGCAATAGTTCCAACGTAGCGGAAGTAAATCAGCTTTTGTTGTTATCTTCATCTTTAAATTATAAATCAACGATAGTTCCATCTGACGTTTTTCAAATGCCAGTACATCAAAGCCCTATCGTTAGCAGAAATTCATTAACCTCTTTTATAAATGAAACTTATTAAACTAACCTTTGTTTTGTTCCTCATTCTTGAGAATTTAACCTCATGCTTAGTTACGACAGCACCAAGAAATCATTATTTTATTCAAACAGATAATGTAGAAAAAAATGATCCGAAAGTTTCAATTTTCAGCACTCCAAGATTGAAGAATTATGTTGTTACAAACGTTGACATGAAAGCACAAGTGTATATTAGATCATCCATTTTTGAGAACCCAAACAAATTTTACTTAATGAAAAATCAACAATTTTTTGATAATGAAGCGAAGCAATTTGAATTTGCGAAAAAAGATCATAAATTTTATCGAACTACTAATTACAAGGATATTACATTAAAGATAATTAATGGAGAAAATGAAAAAGTGGTCAATTATAAAATGATTGAAAAGTAAAAATTAATGCCGTTGCGGGTGTTCTAAAAAACTCCTTTTTATCAAAGAGCCATACGAAGTACATTTGGTAGAATTTGAAACAGAAGGTGACTTCGAAAATTTCATGCATGACGAGAAGCGGGAAAAATTTTTGCACTTAAAAGAGCAATCTGTCAAAACCGTTATACTGATAAAGGGAACAAAAATTTGATATTACCCTTTGGCAATAATTTTTTTACTCAAGGCGTCACATTTACAAAACTTTACCAGCTTGCAAGTAATGCATAGTATTCGAGATCGATAAATTTTTCATTTTTAAACTCGCATTCTTTTAGAGTCCCTTCATTTTGGAAGCCGAGTTTATCCAGCAATTTTTTACTGGCAAGGTCGCCAGGTTCAACAGTTGCTTCTATCCTGTGGAGATGAAGAACATTGAAAGCGTGGCCGATAATTTTTGGTAACACTTCTATCATAATTCCCTGTTTCCAATATGCGGGAAGAAGCCAGTATCCCATTTCAGTTTTCTTATGCTCTGTAGACATGTTATTGAAACCGCATGCTCCAATGATTTTCCTGCCTTCGGAAAAATGTATGCCCCACCATATTCCTGTTCCTGCAGATAACAAGCTATCATACCATTTCATCTGTGCTATGGTTTCTTCAAAGGTCTTGTAGCACACCCCATAATATTTTATCACATGCTCATCAGACAATCCTTCAAAGATCTGTTGCTGATCAATGGCTAATATTTTTCGAAGATGAAATCTTTGCGTAGTAATTTCCGGAAACATTGATCGTTTTAAAAGTTAAATCAGTTGAATATAACATAAAAGATGCCCATAAAAGAAAAACTACTTTTTCAAATCAATCACCAGTTTGGCATTTTTTTGTTCTGTTGAAGATATAAATATTTCGTAGCGTTTATCTTTTGACGTAACAATCATAAGAGAAGTATTAGGGGGAATTGATCCGAGGTTTTCTGCAACCATTATAAGTTCATGATGGTTATGGGCTGCATCCACATCAACATGAAAAGTAATCGGTTTTTCAGATAAACCTGCATTAGAAATTATGAGTTGGTTGTTGTGGTAGATGCTTACTGTGTCTCCATCTATTTCACCGTTATCGTATAGTTGTATCAAAAGTTGTCCCTCCGGGGCTTCGATATTTTTTACGATAACGTTTTCCCGAAGTCGAATGGGTTCAGGTATTATAATGTTTACCCGCGCCGGATTTATGCCCGGTTCTGATATGGTTACATTGCTTGTCACGGGCTGCCTGGTGATTTTGGTAGTTTCTTTTTGAACAGGTTTATTATACGGAATTTCTCTCTTTATTATTTTGCTAACCGCCGGTTCCCTCTTCTCCTTTGTTTCAACCATTGCAATTACCGGCTCGGGCTTATAGCATTGCTGAATGGTAATATCATCAACGGCAAAATCATTACCACAATCACCATAAGTAAGGTCATACATTTTTAATATAAGCGTATTTGCGGCAGAAGGCGTTGTAAAATATCCGATGTATTTTCTCCATTGTATAACTTCAACCTGTGGCAACAAACCGGTATTAAAATCAGAAACAACTTTTCCATTTATATCTTCAAACGTGATTTTTATCCTTGCCGGCAGTGGCGAACAACCACCGTAAGGCCTGCATAAATTTAGCAGCCATATTTGAAATTTGTAGATCGTATTATCGAGAAAGCCGGAAAATTTTATATTAAAAAAAAGGGCGGGATTTGGTGATGCATTCACTAACATCATTTTACCGTTCTTATCATTTGGAGTATGGTCTTCATTCAAAGTTATCCAGTCATTGTTAAAACAATTGCTGGTATATGGAGCATAAGAAAAATAACCATCTTTAGGACAAGTTGTAAAGTCCCGTTGGTAATTATATAATGAATTAAAATTAAATTCCTGGAGCCTGGTGTCAGAACCAAAATCAATATTAAATAATGTATCCTTTAATATGCACCCGTTACCCTGGGCTTTCGCAACACTAGAGCAAACGAAAGAAAGCATCAAAAAAACGAAACCGCTTTTTATAAACTTTTCCATGCAGGGCTTTTGAAAATATATAAGGAAATACAATACGTTTGCAAACAAAATCAAAGTTAAAATTGCAGGAAAAATCTATAAGAAAAACAGCTTTTATGTTGAGCGGTATTTATTCGGAGTTATTAAAAAACGGGGTTGTATTATTATTTTTTTAGCTCAATAAAATCTCGCCGATTTCATCCCATGTATCAACCCGCCGGTGTTTGCCGGCATCTGAAAATTTATTATGTGGTTGTGTAAATAATAAAGTATCACCTTTAAAATAGTCGAGGTTCTTAAAATGATCGTCAATCATTATATCGGCATTGATAATTTCTTTTGAGCCACAGAATACAACTTGTTGCCAGGTGACATAAGGGAAATATTCATTGAGCCATAGGTTTTTTTCCATAAGGCTTAGTGGAAATTCCATTGCTGCAGAAACTATATACAATTCATATTTTTCATTAATAAGGCTTAGGTATTTCTGGCAGCCTAGTATGAGCGGAGCATTGCGAAAAAACCCAGGAGTGTTCACATATTTTAAGATTCCGGGGATCGCTTCACGCTCGGGCACTCCTTCAACGTCGGCCATGGTGAGTTCTTTACCGTACTCTTCTGTATGCAATTTTAAAAACTGGCGATATACATCAGCTAATACGCCGTCCATATCTACGGCTATCCTTTTCATCATTTTTTTTGAAATTTTTATTTAGATTATTGAAACTCCGCCTGTAAAATTTTTAAAGATTTTAGATGGAAGTTTTTGAAAAAATCGGATTGAAGTTAGGATTTATCTGCACAAATAAAAATGAAGTGCTTGAAAAGCCGGTCAACTTAATAGTTACCTTATTGATGTAACCAGGATGTAGATATTGAAAATTTCAGGAAGCAGTTATTGGTAAGAGTCAATCCTGGACCTGGAGATGATAATTTATTTTCTCGACAAGATCATTAATATCAAACGGCTTGGAAATAAAATCATCGGCATCACAAACTTTCAGCACATCCTGCAGATTGGAATGTGCAGAAAAAATCACAACAGGGATATTCTTTGTAACAGGATTTTGTTTTAAAATATTGCAAATATCCCTCCCATCGCTGCCAGAAAGAAACACATCAAGCAATACGAGTTGAGGCAAATAAGAAAGTGATTTAGACAACGCTTCATCTCCGTTGGGAGTAACCATAACTTCAAATCCATTCATTTGCAGAATCAGCTTAAGTATATTGAGGATATCCTTATCATCATCTACTACTAAGATACGTTTCATGATAATTTCGCAGCAATAACTAAACCATTTAAATAAATTGTAATGTGTTATTAACTCTTAGGCCGCATTTTTTGAGATATCCGCGCCAAAGGTTAGTTGAAAAAATAAATCTTCAAATAGTAAACTATGGGGACTTTGCGTCGCAAGCTTCCATAAATTATAGCTTGGTTTCTATTACGTGTTCCTTTGGAATCTGCAACGATTATTAGCTTTTTTTAAAAGAAAAAAAAGTACACTTCCCGGTGTGTCATGAATATTTTATTCCCCAAATAATGAAATGTTTTACCCTTAAAACCGGTTAAGTTGCACTGGCAATATTTTTTGAGCTTTTGATTTAAGAAATGGAGCGCTATGAAGTGATAGCCATCTCTGCACATTTTTCCTGAACCACTATTACATTTGTTTTAAAAATGACCCTGCTCCCTGCCATCAGTACAAAAAAACTGGTAACTGCACAGGCAGCCATTACACCCGACATGGGAAGTGCGGTATTGTTGTTCAACAGGCTTACAAGCGCAGAAGTAAATGCACCAATACCCAACTGTATCGCTCCCATTAGTGCAGAAGCCCGCCCGGCATTTGCAGTAAATGGCGCCATTGAAAGCGCCGAGGAATTGGGAAATGTAAAGCCCTGGCAACTCAAAAAAATGAATATCAGAAATATGCTGGAGAATAATCCTACAAAATGAAATATGCTTCCGAGGAATAAAGCAATACCCGCCGCAGCCTGGAAAAGCAGCGCCACTTTTATTATTTGCTCACTGGTATATTTTCTCAACATCACGGTATTTACCTGGCTGGAGCCGATAAGGCCTCCGGCGATGATAGCAAATATCCACCCGTATTGCTTACCGGTTACATGATACAATTCCATAAATACGTGAGGAGACCCGGCGATATAAGCATATAAGCCTGCTGCGGCTATAGAACCCGTGAAAGCATAGGTATAAAATTGCGGGACTTTAATTATCTCCAGGAAACTTTTAACGATGGGCCTTGGCAAAAGTGAAACACCGTCATCTGCCTGCCTGCTCTCCGGCAATGCAAAATACACACATAGTAAAGTGACTAAACCTATACCAGCAAGAATAATAAAAATAGCCTGCCAGCCAAATAATGCAGTAACATAGCCGCCGGTGGTAGGCGCAATAATTGGTGATACTGCCACTACCAGCATAAGTAATGAAAATATTTTTGCATTTTCTTTTACCGGAAACAGATCGCGAACCATTGCCCGTGCGGCAACCATGCCGGCACATCCACCTAATGCCTGCAAGAACCTTATCGCGATGAGAGCATCGGCAGTTGTGCATAAAGCACAACCTACTGAAGCGAGCACATATCCAATCAGCCCAAAGTAAAGCGGATTTTTTCTTCCAAACCTGTCCAGCAAAGGCCCATAGAGCAACTGTCCAATAGAAATCCCGATGAAGAAACTGGATAATGATAGCGATACATGAGCTGTTGTTGTATGAAGATCTTCAGCAATTGCCGGAAAACCGGGCAGGTACATGTCAATGGAAAACGGCCCTATGGCAGAAAGCATCCCCAGGATTAATATGACAAAAAATTTATTTCTCCCTTTCATAAAATAAACGGTAAAACTATGTAAGCATTTTTAATTTCTACATTAAATAGTTGGGCACACAATTTATTTTTTTTCAAATTAATGACGTGTCAAAAAAAAATGTTTAAGCAGATGATATTATGCATGAATACATTTCATAAATTACAAAAAATAAGCTCACCTGTTATTTACTCCTCTCCGAACCGCAAGTTGATACCATTTATTCTATAGATATTTTTCCATTATCCTGTTTAAGCTTTTAATTTTTTTATCCCTAACATTCATAAATACATTTTGTCATGAAAAGAACTCTCCTCATTTTATGGGCTTTGCTTTGTGTTATTATTTCAAATGCCCAGGTCACCCAGATTAATAATAACAAAAGCCTGCAGGTTCAGGTGCCATTACCAAATGGGAAAACCATAGTTGTATCTGATATTGATAGTTCTCTTTGGGCAACCGATGGAACGTTGGCAGGCACTATTCAGATATCACCAAATATTAAATTTGAAGAATCGGGAGCACTCCTTTCGGGCAAGCTTATTTTCAGAGGAAGCGCGCCAGCTACAGGTTCGGAGATTTATATAACTGATGGTACGGCTGGAGGAACTGGTCTTGTCAGCGACGTTTATTCAGGTACAACAAGTTCCGACCCCGGAGACTTCGCCCCACTGAATGGATTTGTATATTTTTCTGCAACAACTGCCGCAGAAGGTCGTGAGCTATGGAAAACAAATGGAACAACTACCAGCATTTTAAAAAATATAGTTCCAGGCACAGGCAGCAGCAACCGCATGGATGAGTATAACCTGTTTTCAAATGGAACCTATCTTCTCTTCGCCGCCCATACCGCTGGTTCAGGAGTCGAATTATGGAAATCAGATGGTTCAACTGGGGGAACTGTAATGTTGAAAGAGATAAACACCGGGAACTCCAACGCAGATTCATCGAACCCAAGAGAGTTTTATACTTTGAACAGTGTTGTTTTATTTGCCGCAACAGACGCGATACACGGAGAAGAAATCTGGAGAACAGATGGAACA
>JBBSBD010000253.1:0-8549 GCA_038251675.1 Chitinophagales bacterium
CCAGGTATATTATATTCATGAAGATCCCGTGATTACATCGATGGTCGCTCCTTATGAAAAAATAGCGACTGACCTTGTTGCCAATTGCAAAAAGGTAAAACTGGCAGATGGCTGGCTGGCACTTACGATGGAAGATTATCGGTACGTATATGTTACTCCGATCAAAGACATGGGCGAGCTCGATAAAAATACATTTGAGCCCCTGGAAAAGAGCATGGGGAGAGAAGCTTACCTAAAAATGTTTTCTGATTTTGATAAGTGCTACGATAGCCACCGCGATTATACTATAGTACTTAATAAAGAATATTCTTATATGCCCGGCGGTGTAAATATAAACCCGGAAGGTACGCCCTACAGGCATTTTACCTACTACTATATAACTCCGCAAAATTTTGCAAAAGCCCGCGAGATAGCAAAAACTTTTCATGATTTATATGTAAAGAAAGGCTCCAAACTTCAATATCGCTTATACAGAAATGGCTTTGGCGAAAAAGAAAATTATTACCTCGTAGTTGCAGGAGCGAAGAGCGCGGAAGAATATGAAAAGATGAGCGCAGAAAACAGGATATTATTAGGAGATGAGGGAAAAGAATTGTACGGAAAACTGTTACAAACTATTTCAGGCGTTAAAAAGATATCGGCAACAGCCAGGGAAGACTTGTCCTATATGCCAGTAAAATAATGCGGATAAGAAATTGTAAAAGCATTGAAAATAAATGGTGGCAAACAATTAGAAAATAACCAGACAAAAATTTAGGTGTATGAAAAAAGCAGGAATTATTGGCGGCTCCGGTTTTATAGGAAGCCATGTGACCAAAAGGTTTTTAGAAGAAAATTACAAAGTAAAAGTTTCAGCAACTGATATTACGAAAGAAGAAAAATACAGGCATCTTAAAAAACTAGCGAACGCATCCAACCTTGAAATAAAATCATTAGATACTGCCGATATAGAAGCACTAAAAGCATTTATTGAAGATTGCGAAATCGTCGTTCATTGCGGAACACCTTTTCAATTGGATGTTCAGGATCCTCAGAAAGAATTATTTGATCCAACGGTAAAGGGAACTGAAAATTTTCTGCAGGTGGTGAGTGAATCGCCTGCGGTAAAGAAAGTAGTTTTTGTTGCATCCGTAGCGGCTTATAATACGGCGTTTCCCATGGGAGCGGACGGCAGAGATCCGGAACATATTTACACTGAAATGGAGACGCCTTTTATTGATGAAACGAATCATCCCTATGCGCAGGCAAAATACTATGCGGATCAGGCTGTAAGAAAATTCATAAGTGACAATCCGAATCCCGGTTTTGAAATACTGAGTGTGTATCCTGTCTTTGTTGCGGGCGCTGCGTTGTCTGACAGGCAAGACTCCACATCGGTAGGATTACAATATTTAATCAAAAATAAAATTGCTCCCAATCCATTTGTTGAAATGTTGTACGAGTATAATGTAGAGTTTGCCCTGGTGGATGTAAGAGATGTTGCCGAAAGTATCTATAGAGCGGCTACGCTTGCCGGTAACCATGGAAAGAATTATTATCTGACCAGTGAAAGTTATAAGATATCGGACATGACCAGGATGCTGAATAATAAAGAGCCGGAGAATGCTCCAAGGGTCGTTTACAGCAATCAGTCTGCGCGGGAAGAATTGGGGGTGGAGTTTATACCGGCCCGGTTTACCCTGAACCAGCCAGTTTCTTAAAAAGGTAAATGGCATGCGCTTACTATATAAATCGTAACCGAATTAAGAATTTTTGTGTGTGGTTTTTGTCCCTCTTCTGAACCTGCTTGTTTCCAGGTGGGGTTCATGAAAAAGGGCTTATTACAAATTTTTTCAGAATGTATTCTTAGATATCAAATCTTTCTTTAATCAAAATTTAAAACATGAAAAAAGTAATTTACGCAGCAGTCATATCCCTTATGATAATCGGCTGCGGACAAGAAGAGAAAAAGGATGACACGGCTGCCTCCGGCAAAAGCGATGAAATGAAAGCGCTTTACGAAAAGAACCTGACGACATTGAAAACCGTGCTCAGTGATTTTGAAAAAGAAGATCTTGACGGCCAGGCAGCACTTATTGCTGATGGAGCTGTTTGGAATTCTCCTACCTATGGTGATACAGTGCATACTAAAATTCACTGGCTGGAAAGCCTGAAATATTTCACTGATAACTGGAGTAACATTCATTTTACCAACGGCCAATTTTTACCAGGCGTTGACTCTGCTTCGCACGAGTTTGATGGAAGTGTACGCTGCTATGGGCGCTGGGACGGCACACATTCATCGGGTGTTAGTACCCAGGTTTACTACTATGGAACTTTTGATTTCGACAAAGACAATAAAATAACTTCCGCCTCGGAGTACTTTGATGTGGGTGGATTAATGAATGCGGTGTCTAAGAAATAAATAACTTTTCTGAAACTAATTGTATAGAACTACAATGATCATGCGGGTTGTTTCCGGGGGAATAACCCGCATCATTGTGTAAAATAGTTAGTGTTTACAGTCATTAAAAATGGCAGACAAGCTAGTGCCGCCGTTCTTAGGATGACGCCAATAGATATTACTAACTATTTAGCTTAGTAGTTTTTACCGCAACATGCTCGCCGAGCATTTTATCGGGATTGCTTGCATTTGTTACCTTTTCTGTTTGTTTTGAACTCGCAACATTTGTCGCATGTGATACCTGGAAAAAACTCATCACCGGCAGCGAAACAGATACAATTAATAACTGTAATGCAAACCAGAAGTTTTTAACGCCGTGTAATAAATTGCTTTTAGAATTTGCCAACTTTTTCATCGTTATATTTTTTAAAGTTTTAAAATTTGTTTGTTTGCGATGAAGGTTTCCAACCAGGTGCCAAACAAAAAGAGACCTAAAAATCAAGGCTTTGTGAGGAAGGTGATAAAATAGATATGTACGAAAGCGAACGACAGGGTATCATTAACGTACAGTTGTGGGGCTGTTTTCTTAAAACAGGCAGCGTTACAAATAGCCTCGGGGTAAGCTTTTTATATAGTCGCTGATTCCTGATGTATATTAATGTTGAATACCTCACAAACCTGGCGTTGCTGCAATTTTTACCTTATGAAATTGAAAACGAGAAGCAAAATTATTACTACGATTCCTAGAAGAGAGATGAGGAAAAAATAATCAGCAGTGTTTTCAAAACGACGTTCTCTTATTGGATCTTTGGTACGAATAGATATGAATGAAAAGAAACAAGAGAAAGTAAGTATCAGCGCTATTACAGAAGTAAATTCATCAATAATGCTTGAGGCTGCTGCATTGCTGATGTGAAATGAAGTAATAACAAAAAGGCAAAACCCTAACAGGTTGGCCGAGGTAGTTAAGATGTGCTGTGATGTTTGATTCGCCATTTCAATGCAACGATAAAAGTAAATTTCTATTTAATACAATCACTACCAGGTTGTGTTAAAATAATGTGTGTATTGTATTATTCCACTGGCAAAGCAGCTAATGAAGTTTGATCGACCAGGTTAGAGCCGACACCAGCTTCCTGCAATTTATTATGTAGCTGATAACAGTCATGACTTACTCACCGATGATTTTATAAAATAAAAATAATTAAACCATTACCCGCTGCCTTTGGTTGGCGCATTTATAGATTGCCCCTACAATCCTTATGTCGCGAAGGCCTTCTTCACCGGGAACCAGCATGGGTGTATTTTGCATGATGGATATGGAATCATCGTCCATTTGTTTGGCCTGCTGCCACGGAACATTGTAAGGATGATTTATTTCACCTAACGGGCTCACTGCTCTTACACCTGCGTACGCCTGGTAGGGAGATACATGGATATCACCGTTCCCACAATAGACATCCAGGTAATTTATGTTTTCGCCGAAACTGGTTTTAATGTCCGCCGTTACACCACCGGGAAATTCCAGGGTTGCCACTGTTGTTTCATCAAGACCGTTCTTGTAAATCTCAGGCCGTGTTGTAGAAGTTTTTGCTGATACAATGGCAACGGGTTCCATACCGGTTCCAAGGCGTGCCCCCTGGATGGCATATACACCCATATCGTAAAGTACACCACCGCCCATCGCCTTAATTTGCTTCCAGTGGTTGGTACGATTTTCTACATACCCGGCGCCGCAAGCTGCCCACTTCACATCCCCAAGTAATTTTTTATTAATGATATTCGTGTAATCCTGTGTGTTGGGCTCGTGGTGCAGGCGATAGCCTATGGCGAGTTTTTTCTTATTGCTGTTGCAGGCATCAATCATTGCCTGGCATTCAACGGCGGTTATCGCCATCGGTTTTTCGCACCAAACATGCTTTCCGGCATTCGCTGCCCGTATTACATATTCTTTATGCATGGAAGGTGGCAGCACCACATATATCACATCTATATCGTCGTTGGTTGCTACCTGATCAAAGGTTTCGTAGTTATAAATATTTTTCTCAGGGATATTATATTTTTTCTTCCACGCCTCAGCTTTTGAAGGAGTGCCTGTAACGATGCCGGCCAGGTAGCAGTTCTTTGTTTGCTGAAATGCAGGGGCAAGCAAGTCAGTACTGTAATAGCCTAAGCCAACAAGCGCTACTCCGAGCCTGTCTTTTTTCTTGCGGGTTGCCGATAATAAACTATACGGTGAAAACATCAATGCCGCACCTCCTACAGCAAATGTTTTAAGTGCATCCCGGCGGGAAGCATTGCATTTACCCACCTTTATTTGCTTATTCATTACTTTGATATTTTGTTTGTTTAAAATATTTTTTAATGAAAAATCGAAATCGAACACCCATTAAACCAGAATTATAAAATTATTGAATCAAACTTTTTCCAACACGTATACTGTATCAATCAGTGGGGAACAAACTTTTATCTACCATCGGCAACAGCCGCAAAGCATTTTTATAATAAACTTTTTTCAATATGTCATCTGGCAGGCCCATGCCATACATTCTCCAGAAGGCATGATACTTTTTATGATAGGGAAAATATTCATCTTTTGTTTCCAGCACCCTGAAGTAGGTAGTGTATTCTTCCGGCACCCAGCTATCTTTTCCAAATAAAATTCTATCCTGGTATTTCGTAAAAAAGGCATTGGCGGCAATGGGCTGGCGTCCAAGTTCTGCAATCACTGCACCAAACTCCACATACACGTTTGGCATATCGTCCAGAAGGGCGCTAAGTTTCGTAAGGTCATTTGCATACCATCCAAAATGGGCTGCAATGAAAGTCGTGTGGGGATGTTTTTTAAATATATGATGCTGCTCATTTATTAAGGTTTGCCAAGGTGCAGGGTCGATATCACTTCTTTTGCGGCCGGGCTTTGTAACGAGCTCAAGCCATCGTTCATTATTTTTATCCAGCGGGTCCCAAAATGGTTTGGGATCAGCAGTGTGAATGAGTACCGGAATTTTTAATTCGCCGCATTTTTCCCAAATAGCATCGAGCCTTTCATCATCCACAGTAACCCGGCTACCTTTATTATCCTTTACTGACAGGCCAAGGTTTTTAAATATTTTTAATCCGGCGGCGCCGTGTTTTACATCTTCTTCGAGTTGCTTTACGGCATTTGCAGTCCAGTTGCTTTCACCAATACCGTCAAAATTTATATTCGCAAAAACAGTAAATCTTTTTGGTGCTGTTGCTTTAATGTTTTCAATAGATTGCTCGAGATTTTTTCCATAGGAACCACTAAGGTTATTCATTACCGCCATGTTGAGCGTGTCCATTACTTTCGCCAGGCTAGCCAGGTTTTGGCTGCCCATATTCCATTGGTGGTTGTGTATGTCAATAAAAGGAAATTTTGCTTTAGTCACTATATGCTGAGGTACCACCAGTGTTGAGGGCGGATCGTATGTTTCAAAATCCATGGTGGGTTTTGACTGGCAGGTAACAAAAAGCGTTGAGAGAGAAAATGCGAAGGCGACAAAAATATACTTCATGTAAAGTTTTTAACCTGCAAACTAATAAAACTTATGTAAGTGGGAGAGGCGTGTGAAATGCGACAGGTTGATCGGCGCATCTCGAAGAGTCGCAGAAGCCGGGAGTGCACCGTCTGTGGCGATGAGTATCGGGATAGGATCCTTTGAGAAGTGGGTAAAATCCCCTTTGCTTATTCGGCTGTAATCCGGTTATTCGTAATCTGGATGCTCTTCGTAATTCCATTCGTCTACTTTACTATCTCGCCATGCTCACCAGCCAAATTGTAAATTAAATACCTCATTGATGCTTGTGTCAAGTTTAGTAATTTCTTCTAAACACACAAGCATTGAGTCTCCTAAATTACTTATACTGTAGTTAAATTTTGGAGTATTTGCCGCAGGCGTGCTGTCGTGTAAATAATACCAGGTTACTTTGAAAGACAGGTTTTTTACAATCTTAAATTTTGCGCTGATCTCATTTAATACCCTGTAATCATGTACATCTCTGAAAAGCGGTTGATAAAAACAGTTCCATTGAAGGAGGTGTTTTCTGAAGGTTTATAATTAAGCGAAAGATAGCTGGTACTTCGTATGTCATTGTGATAAATTATGGGATTTGTTTTTTCTCTTTCATATTCGTACATGGCGGCAGTTGCTACGTGCAGCGAAATCCTTTTACTGCCTGCTAATCTGAAACGCGGGCCTGTACCTGCCAGCCTTCTTAATTTAATGTCTGTAATATCATTATGCTGCAATTGGGTAAATACCTCCCATTGCATCTATTTATTTATTTTATAGTTGTAGCGAACATGATAGAATGTATTGTCGTATAAGGATTTGCCGTTGCCACGGAGAAAATGATAGTTTCCCAAACCAATAAAAACGCCTTTGGGAGTTTGAAATTCCAGGTAACCATTAACATTGACATTAATTACATCGACAACATTTTTTACGAACAGAAAGCCGGCTCCGAAATTTCCAAAAGAAATTATTCTGCTTTTATAATAGAAATTATTTATTAATAGAAAACGAGGTGTGTTGCATGCGAAAAAATTTATACATTGTCGCATAAATACCTCGGACAAATGAAAGTTAGAAGCTTCCTTATTGTATCCTTCACTATAATTTTTTACACATCAATATCCGCGCAAGATAAAACCAATGTGGTGCTTATTCTCACTGACGACCAGGGTTGGGGTGATTTGAGCTTGCACGGAAATCCATGGCTGGAAACACCTCACCTGGATAGCCTTGCCCACCGGGGTGAACGTTTTATTAATTTCTATGCAAGCCCTTTATGTGCGCCATCGAGAGCAAGTCTTTTAACCGGGCGCTATCACTTAGAGACAGGGGTAGTGTCTGTTTCAAAAGGCCTTGAGATAATGGATGCGGGAGAAACAACCCTCGGCGAATTATTTAAGGCAAATGGATATGCTACCGGAATTTTTGGCAAATGGCATAACGGCCAGCATTATCCCAACCGGCCAAACGACCAGGGCTTTGATGAATTTCTCGGCTTTTGCGCAGGCCACTGGTCTAACTATTTTAACACCGAACTTGACCATAATGGAAAGATGGTAAAGACAAAAGGCTATATCACAGATGTGCTTACTGATGCCGCCCTGCGGTTTATTGATAAAAACAAACAACGGCCATTTTTTTGTTACATACCCTTCAATGCTCCCCATACGCCGCACCAGGTTCCTGATAAATATTTTAATAAATACAAAGCAAAAGGGCTGGATAATGAGTTGGCCTGCATTTATGGAATGGTTGAAAATGCAGATGATAATGTTGGGAGAATTCTTAATGCTCTTAAAAAAAATAACCTCGAAGAAAATACCATTATCATATTTCTTTCTGATAACGGGCCAAATGGTGTCCGCTTCAATGGCGTGATGAAAGGCATTAAGGGAAGCGTTCATGAAGGGGGCGTTCATGTCCCTTTTTTTATCAGTTGGAAAAATAAAATACCGATAGAAAAAATCATGAGGACTCCAATGGCGCATATTGATATTTTCCCCACACTCCGCGACCTTTGCCAGTTAAATCCTGTGCCCGGTAAGCCTTTAGATGGGATAAGTATGGCTTCGCTGATATTGCAAGGCAAAGACAGTTCAATAAATAACAGGGAGATATTTACGCATGTCAATTTTATGGAAATACCTGTTACATTAAACTCAGGGAGCTTTCGCAATGACAGGTATCGTTTTGCTTTTGAAAAAGATACTACTCAACTTTATGATTTGTCAAGCGATCCCGGCGAAAAAAACGATATTTCGAAAAAGGACAGAGACCTGTTCAACCAGTACTTAAATGATTACAAGCAATGGTTCGCCAGGGCAACAGCAAATTTAAAATTGGTAAGGCCTGCTGTCCTTTCACCCAGGGGGTTAGAGTTGCCGGTGTATGAAGCTGAGTTATCACCGGGAATAAAATATAAAGAAGGCCATGGCTGGGCCCATGATTGGGTAGCAACATGGAACAGCACGATTGATAGCATGTATTGGGAAATTGATTGTGAAAAGGCAGGAAATTATTTCGTGGAGATGGATTACTTGTGTAAACAGGCAGATGTGGGTTCAACTATCGAATGCAGTATCGGAAACGAAAAAAAGATAGTCAATGTTTTCCCGGCTTTTTACTCA
>JBBSBD010000254.1:0-8494 GCA_038251675.1 Chitinophagales bacterium
CGTTATATTCTTAGCGCCAATGATGGGTTTACCAAAAATGAATCCGGCTGCATTGCTTTCAGGTATGATGGGAGTACCAGTAATAGTAGGGTATCTGATGCACTTTATGATAGGAGTTATTTTTGCTGCTGCGTATGTGTACTTGTTTAACCCTAAAGTCCACATTCAAAGTAAATTAGCAAAGGGCGCTTTATTTGGTTTTGTTGTTTTTATTTTTGCGCAGGTAATAATGTTTATCATGGGAAAAATGATGCCAATGCCCATGCCGCAGGATAATATGATGTTAATGATGGTTGGTTCTCTTATCGGGCATTTGGTATTCGGTATTATAGTGGCATTAATAGTTCCCGCTTATAATACAGCAGGCACTGCCAATAATTTTATTAGTGCAAACACATAAATATTTGTATGAATATAATGAACGCCATGATATTGTCTTGCGTAAAGGCAACTGAACTGATGGAATTAAGAGAAGTTGCTCCATTAAGCCTCGTTAAAAAAATACAATTGCAAATACATGTTGCTATGTGTTCAGGCTGTAAAAATTATATGAAGCAAACAAAGCTTATCAATAAGCTGTTGAATAAAACTTTTAACTCCACACCTCCAACATTAGGTACTGATGAACTTGAAGCAACAATAATAAAAAAGTTGTAACCTTAGTACGCTACCCTTCGGCATTGCTTTAAACGAAAATGATAATTTAAAACAAGTGATCATTATATCGTAATCCAGACAATTGAAAATTACTGTAGAAACTAAACCGGTCAGCAATGTTCAATAAATCTAATTATGGCAGAATCAACTTTACAGGAAGCATTTCTTTTTATGCCGGATATCAGCGGCTTTTCAAAGTTTGTAAATGAAACGGAGATTGAGCACAGCACCCATATTATTCGCGAACTTTTAGAAATAATAATTAATGCCAATGAAATAAACCTGGAAGTGATGGAAATTGAAGGAGATGCTGTTTTCTTTTACCGGTTTGGCAAAACTCCCGGCATTCATGAAATTATCCAACAATCGAAAAACATCTTTAAAAAATTTCACGGGCATTTATTCAAATATGAAAGTCAAAGAATTTGCCAATGTGGTGCCTGCAGAACGGCCAGTAACCTTACTTTAAAATTTATTATTCACAAAGGAATAGCCAGCAGTTTTCGCATAGGTGAACATTTCAAGCTAATGGGCAAAGAAATAATCATCCTGCACAGGCTGCTTAAAAATAAGGTACCTGAAAACAGTTACCTGCTCTTTACGGAATCGCTGTTCACGATTTTCAATGATGATTATTTAAAAAGTAAACAATTGGCGACCACACATTATAGCGAAGAATTTGATGATGTTCTTATTAATTACAAATCCATACCCATTGATTTATGGCTGCAGGAAATAGAGCCGGTTGGCAATGGAGCCAATGATTTACCCACTCATTTTTTTTCAGCGTTAAGCGTAAGTAAACCAATAGAGGCACCTGCCGCAAAAGTATTCACTTATATAACCAATCTCTCCAAAAGAACACAGTGGATGGATAGAATTAAAAGTATTCAAATAGTGTCAGCAGAAAAGATCAATCAGCTTGGTACTGTTCACAATTGCATTCTAAGCGATAACAGTGTTTTACGATTCAGATCAAATGGATATGAACATACTGGTAATGATTATTCCATAAGAGAAACAGATTCAGATAAAAATAATTTCGCAAGACAATTTTCGGTAAAAGAGGTTTCTTCAAAAAAATGCGTAGTCAAAATACAGTTTCTGGTACCAAATAAGTTTTTCAGCAAAATGATGTTTTCCATATTTATGAAAAAAAGGGTATCAAAAGAATTTAGAAATTCTTTGGAAGATCTGAAGATGAAACTTGAAAATAAAGCAAATTAAATATCTTATAATCTGTACAAATAGATCTGTGTTATTTACTGTATAACCTGTTTTCTGAATTATGGGGATTTTTACAAACAAAGTAAATTCTATAGGTGGGACCGCTTGAATTTTTACACCATGCAGGCGATTGAAGAACTTTTAAATATTCTAAGATAGTTGAAGTCTGCTACGAGAAAATTTATTCTGGAAAGAAAAATTACTCACCAATAAAGTATTACAAAGGCTAAAAACGATTTTGGTAAAGTTAATTGTAATGCAACAGCAGGGATATCCCGTGCCTTTATAGTAAGGGATTATGATGGCCACGCAATAATATTATTTCAGTAAAAAAATAACAACATGGATTCTACGATAGAACCAACAACCGATGAAAATAGTATAATAACTGATGCTGGTAAAATTGCAAATGACACTTACGAAGATTGCCCCATTTGTGGTTTGAGGCATCATCACCTGATCCATAATTTTAATCCAGGTTATGAGGCTGATATTATAAGTACTGTAAAAAAAGATTTTCCTGATTGGAGAACCGAACAGGGAATTTGCAGCAGGTGTTTCGACAGGTTTGAGGCAGTTACATATTATCCGTACAGGGCACCCGAAACTTCAGTAGAAGTCTTTAAGCAAAAGCATTTTGATTTTTATATTTTACCCATTGCCACCAGGCTAAATGCCGATGAAACTTATACAGGCAAAGGCGTTACCATTTGTTTTGTTGATAGCGGATTTTACCCGCATCCCGATATTAAAGACCGGATAGTTAAGGTATTTGATATAACAGATCAAAATAAAACGGACGATTATTTTTTAGCAATCAATGACAATGCCTGGCATGGCACCATGACCAGTACCGTTTGTGCAGGCAATGGAAAACTAAGCAACGGTTTATATAAAGGTCTTGCGCCTGCTGCGAATTTAGTTTTAATAAAAACGCAGAATGATGCCGGTAAAATAACAGATGAAAATATTACCAAAGCGTTGTTGTGGGTTAAACAGAACCACAAAACATACAACATCAAAATTGTTAACCTATCCCTTAGTGGCGATTCAGCAATAAAATCTGCAACCAGTTCCATTAACCAATTGGCAGAAGAATTATTTAATGAAGATGTATTGATTGTAGCAGCAGTTGGTAACGATATCAATGCAGAGGTGTTGCCTCCGGCCAGCGGCTCGCATGTAGTTGCAGTAGGTGGTTTAGACGACCAGAATAAACTCGATGGCGATATTATTTTGTATCACAGCAGTTTTGGCATCACGGCAGATGGTCTTTCTAAACCTGAACTGGTAAGTAATGCCATTTGGTTACCAGCGCCAATTCTTCCCCAGACAGATGCACAAAAAAAAGCAACGGTATTGTTCCAGGCTTTGGAAAATGAAGATTACATGTCGGCCATTATTCAAAATAATGCAGCATTGCTAAAAGATGAATATTTTAATTTGTTTGAAGGCAAACAAAAAATCTGGAAAGAAGTCAAGATGACTATCTGGAAAGAAAAATTTATTACGCCGGATTATATGCATATGGACGGCACCTCCTTTGCTGCGCCTATTGTCAGTAGTGTGGCCGCACAAATGCTCGAAGCAAATCCGGGCTTAACAGCTATTGAAATCAGGGATGTGTTACTAAAAACAGCCATGCCGTTGCCAACCTATGATGCAGCACAACAGGGCTATGGAAGACTACAACCCAAAATGGCGGTATATGCAGTAATAGATAGAGAAGATGTTCATTTTAGTGAAGACGACCCAATTATCAATAGAGAAAACAACAGCATCACTTTTTATATTCACTTGCCTTATGCTGAAACGGGTGTCTCCCTATCTGCCTCTTTCAATAACTGGAAGAAGAATGAAATATTATTAAAGCCGGCAAAAAATAATATCTGGTATGTACATATTCCTATGCTGCCTGATGGCCGGTACGAGTATAAATATTTGGTAGATAATCATCAATGGGTAGCGGACCTGGCAAATCCCTGGAGGGTGATTGATAATTATGGCGGATGGAACAATGTGTTTGAAATTAATTAATCAACATAAATTAAAATGCAAAAACCCAACAAAAGATTAGTCAATCAAACCGCTATTGTAACCGGCGCTAATTCGGGCATTGGACTTGCAATAGCGCATGGCCTTGGCCGTGATGGAGCCAATGTAGTGGTCAATTATGTTTCAAACCCCGAAAGTGCGGAAGAACTGGCACACCTGATTAGCCTTGATAATACCTGCGGTGATGCCATTGCCATAAAATGTGATGTGAGTAAAGAAGACCAGGTAATTGAAATGTACAAACAAGCCATCAGCCATTTTGGTACGGTAGACATTTGCGTAGCCAATGCAGGTTTGCAAAAAGATGCACCCATGCATGAAATGACGCTGGCACAATGGCAACTTGTAATTGATGTAAATCTTACCGGCCAGTTTCTTTGTGCAAGAGAAGCCATCAAAGAATTTATACGCCGTGGCCCAAGACCTGATGTTTCAAAAGCATTGGGAAAAATAATTCACATGAGTTCGGTACACGAAATAATTCCCTGGGCCGGTCATGCAAACTATGCCGCATCAAAAGGTGCGATTGTTATGTTGATGAAAACCATTGCACAGGAATACGGACCGCAAAAAATACGGGCCAACAGTATTGCGCCTGGCGCCATTCAAACACCCATCAACCGCAGTGCCTGGGATAACCCCGAGGCTTTGGAAAATTTAAATAAACTCATACCATATAAAAGAATCGGACAGCCTGAAGACATAGCAGCAGCGGCGGTTTGGCTGGCATCAGACGAATCGGATTATGTAAGCGGTACCACGCTGTTTGTGGATGGAGCTATGACGTGTTATCCAGGCTTTGCAACTGGAGGGTAATTTTTTTGTAGCCAGCGTCTGCAATTCTATGGAACATCGTGGCAAGTTTACCCTAAGTAAAATGAAGGGTACTCTTGTACTTTCTTTTCAATATTCGGCAAAAAAGGCAAATAGTAATTTATAAAAGCATTTCCTGTTAGTCATTAAATAAAAATAAATCAAAAAAATTATGAGCCAATCACAATACGACATCATCATCATCGGCACCGGCGCAGGTGGTGGCACATTGTTGGATACATTAAAAAATTCCGGCAAAAAAATATTAGTGCTCGAACGTGGTACTTTTCTACCCAAAGAAAAAGCCAACTGGGATACTATTGAAGTCTTTCAAAAAGACCGATACCACAATGCAGAAGAATTTATTGATGATAAAGGAAAAACATTTAAACCCGGCATGGGTTATTGGGTAGGTGGCAATACCAAAGTGTATGGCGCTGCTTTATTTCGTTTACGTGAAAGAGATTTTGAAACCATAGAACATGCAGGCGGTATATCCCCTGAGTGGCCGATTAAATATAACGACCTCGAACCTTTCTATACCCGGGCAGAAAAATTATTTAATGTACACGGCAAAAAAGGCATAGATCCCTCAGAGCCTTATATGACCGAAGAATATCCGCATCCTCACATAAGCCACGAACCTGTGATACAGGAACTTCATGATGATTTAAAAAACCGTGGATATAACCCATTCTATATTCCTCTTGGTGTAAAGCTTAATGAAAAAGATAGACTGAACAGTGAATGCATCCGCTGTGATACCTGCGATGGATTTCCCTGCCTGATAGATGCAAAAGCTGATGCCGACATAAACTGTGTAAGGCCTGCCATAAAAAATTCAAATGTTACTTTAATAACCGGGGCAAAAGTTACCAGGCTTATTACAAATGCATCAGGCAATGCTATTGAATCTGTTGAGGTGGAGGTTGAAGGCATACAGCAATTTTTTAAGGGAGATATTGTTGTAGCATCATGCGGCGCTATCAACAGCGCGGTATTGTTTTTAAAATCAGCGAATGATAAACATTCAAATGGATTAGCGAATAAATCCGGACAGGTTGGCCGAAATTTTATGAAGCACCAGAATGCAGCTATACTTGCCCTGAGCAGAAAAATCAATCATACCATTTTTCAAAAAACAATGGCAGTAAATGATTTCTATTTTGGTGATGATGAATTTAAATTTCCTATGGGCCATATTCAACTCCTGGGTAAATCCAATAAGGATATGCTGACGGCAGATGCACCAAAATTTGCACCTGGGTTTGTGCTTGATAAAATGGCAGAACACTCTATCGACTGGTGGATGACCGGTGAAGATCTTCCTGACCCTGATAACCGTGTAACGTTGAAGGGAGACCATGTGCAACTGTTCTATAAAGATAATAACCAGCAAGGCTTTGAGCGTATGAAAAAGAAATGGAAAAATATTCTGAATGATTGTGAAGTATGTGACACTATTATCGATCATAAATTATACTTAGGTAAAAATATACCGCTGGCAGGGGTGGCGCATCAAAACGGTACGCTACGCTTTGGCACCGATCCCCTCACCTCTGTTTTAGACATCAATTGCAAAGCACATGAAATTGATAATCTATACGTGGTAGATGGCAGTTTCTTTGTCTCCAGTGGAGCGGTAAATCCATCTTTAACCATTATAGCCAATGCCATACGTGTAGGTGAACATTTAATAGAAAGATTAAAATAAAAATATGGAAAATAAAAAATTAACAACAGAAGAAATCCGCCTGGATGAACATTACAACGGTGAAAAAAAATGGCTGACATGGGGACCTTATTTGAGTGAACGACAGTGGGGAACTGTACGAGAAGATTACAGCGAACATGGCAATGCATGGGATTATTTCCCACACGACCAAGCCCGCAGCCGTGTATATCGCTGGGGCGAAGATGGTATTGCGGGCATCAGCGATATTAGGCAGAACATCTGTTTTGCAGTTGCCTTGTGGAATGGCAAAGACCCCATTTTAAAAGAACGCTTATTTGGGCTTACCGGCAACGAAGGCAATCATGGAGAAGATGTAAAGGAACTCTATTATTATCTGGATAATAATCCTTCACATTCGTACATGAAGCATTTGTATAAATATCCGCAGGGCGAATATCCATACAATGATTTGTTGGTAGTCAACCAAAACAGAAACAAGTACGAGCCTGAATATGAATTAATGGATACAGGCCTTTTTGATGATAATAAATACTTCGACGTTTTTACAGAGTATGCAAAAAATAATGAGGAGGATATTTGCATAAAAATAACGATACACAACCGGGCCAATGAGTCAGCGTTTATTGCAGCATTGCCAACATTGTGGTTGCGTAATTTATGGAATTTTGGCGCTGCCAAACATAAACCTATAATATCAGAAACTGAACCAGCAGAAGAATTTGGCCATGTAAAAGTGAATCATCATTCGTTGGGGGAATATCATTTTTATTATGATAAGCCCTCACGTAATTTATTTACCGAAAATGAAAGCAATACTGAAAAACTGTATAATCAACCCAATGCTTCGCTTTTTGTAAAAGATGCATTTCATACGGCCGTTACCCAAAATAATTACGATATTTTTAAAGAGAAAAATAGTGGAACTAAATTTTCGCCAATGTATGAGTTTGATGTAGCAGCACAATCATCTGTTACTATCAAATTACGGTTAAGTAAAGATGTTTTACAAAAACCGTTTGATAAATTATATGACGAAACTTTTAACCAGCGGATTGCTGAAACGGATGAATTTTACAACAGTATCTCCAAAGCAAAGGATGAAGACGAAAAAAATATTCAACGGCAGGCTTTTGCCGGCATGTTATGGAGTAAACAATATTACAACATAGATATTCCACGCTGGCTGAATGGAGATCCCGGGCAGCCTGCGCCTCCTGCTGCCAGAAAGACTGGCCGTAACCATCAGTGGATGACACTGAATAATGAAGACATTGTTTCCATGCCTGATAAATGGGAATATCCCTGGTATGCTGCATGGGATCATGCTTTTCACTGTGTGCCGCTGGCCATGCTGGATGCACGGTTTGCTAAAGGCCAACTCGTTTTACTTTTAAGGGAATGGTATATGGACCCAAAGGGCCAAATGCCTGCTTACGAATGGGCTTTTGGTGATGTAAACCCACCGGTTCATGCCTGGAGCTGTTTAGAAGTATTTAAGATTGATAAGGAAAAAACGGGTGTTGCCGATTATAAATTTTTAGAAAAAGTATTCCATAAACTATTGCTCAATTTTACCTGGTGGGTAAACCGCAAGGACCATAAAGGCAATAATGTTTTTGAAGGCGGCTTTTTAGGTTTGGATAATATTGGGGTATTTGATAGAAGCAGCGCCTTACCTGGCAATGGTACATTGGAACAGGCCGATGGTACTGCATGGATGGCTATGTATAGTTTGAATATGCTGGAGATTGCATTGGAACTTAGCCAGCATAATAATGCCTATGAAGACGTAGCCACCAAATTTTTTGAACATTTCGTTTATATAGCAGACTCGTTAAACAGGCTTGGTGAAGACTGGACAGGCGCATGGGATGAAGAACAGGGATTTTTCTATGATGTGCTATCAATGCCGGATGGGCAATATATACCTGTAAAGGTGCGGTCACTCGTGGGGTTAACTTCGTTGTTCGGTGTATTAGTTATTAAAAAAGAAATGCTGGAAAAGTTGCCTGATTTTTACAAGCGGCTTAAATGGTTCAGGAATTA
>JBBSBD010000255.1:0-8488 GCA_038251675.1 Chitinophagales bacterium
AGTCGAGTAAGCAAGGGGATTTTCACCCCAAGCTTCTCACAGAACCGTACGTGAACCTCTCGATTCATACGGCTCTTGTTATCCATCACGCTTTTATTCCCAACCGCCAATGATAGAACAGATCGGGATTGGCTGACTGTATCTTTCGATACTTATCATATAACCATGTTTTACCCCGTATCTTATAAGTGTTCTTTATCCACTGACGGATTCTTTCATTTAAATAATAAAACACATCCAGTCCTTTATGACGATTGAACTTAGCGTAATAATTAACCCAGCCCCTGATTTTCGGATTCAATTTCTCCGCAAACCATTCTAAGGTCTGATTACTCCATCTTGTTCGCAACACTTCTCTCAGTTTTGTTCGTATGCTTGTTTTGGCCTGCAGGCTGATAGCAGCACTGAACACTACCAATCGTTTCTTTCTGCCGAACTTATCTTTCACCGTTCTTGGCTGAAAGCTATAACTCAAAAAGGTAAAGCTGCTGTTATCATGCTTTTCATGGCGTTGATAATTTTTGCAATACACAATCTTTGTCTTTTCGGGATGCAGTTCCAATTCGTACTGCTGCATTCTTGCTCTCAGCTTTTCCAATAATTGTTCAGCTTCTTCCTTACTGCTGCAATGGATAACTATATCATCCGCATATCTCTCAAAAGGATTTTGCCGATTCATTTCATCCATCCATTTGTCAAAGCCGTGATGCAGATAAATGTTAGCTAACAGCGGACTGATAACCCCACCTTGGGGCGTTCCTTTTATTCTTGCTGCTATGCTTCCGTCTTCCTGCTCTGCACCTGCTTTCAACCAACGTTCTGCATACATCAACACCCATTTCTCTTGCGTGTGCTGTCCAAGTAGTTGCATCATCGTCTCGTGACTGATGTTGTCAAAGAACCCCTTTATGTCCACATCTATCACCCAGGCATATTTGATACAGTTATCCTGGCACTGCTTGATGGCATCATGTGCACTTTTGCCGGGTCTGTAACCAAAAGAACTTGAATGAAAAACACTTTCAAGAATGGGTTCTAAGTAATCTTTTACTACACCTTGTGCAATACGGTCACCAACCGTTGGTATTCCTAACGGCCTTGTACCACCTTGCTTCTTGGGAATAAATACCGTTCGTACCGGTGGCGGAAAATAACTCCCCGATGTCATGCGATTCCAGATTTTGTACAAATTATCAGACAAGTTTTCATTGAACATTTCAATACTTTGCTTGTCTATCCCTGCACTCCCATCTTTGGCAATAACTTTCAGATAGCTGTTGTACACCATCCGTTTACTAATTGGTAATGACTTTGTCATTTTCTTTTACAATCCTCCCATTGTTTAATGGTTGTTTTAAAATACTGTGACCGGATAACCGAAGCCCTTCGCTCCATTCCCATTACAGGAATTTCTTCACTACTATGGCTTCGTCCGACGCTTCCTGTTGCTTCTCCCGACTTGGTCAGGATTGAGTTGCAGTATGAACTGTAGAACTTTTGTCGAACAGTCTCCGCCTGCGGTGGATTCCTGCAAAGCTTTTAGCGCATCAACAGGGAAACCTCTCACGTTCCGAATAAAAGCCTGTGTAAAGCTCCTGCCGCCTTAATGCCGGTCTGCCTGTAACCAGTATGCAGCTATCCGTTACAATTATATCGCCTTAGTCGAGGAAACTTTAGCTTTTGCAGTACGAGGAGCACTTTCGACACTTCATCAGCGGTTCAATGATGTTCAGCTTCTTTACACTTACCTGATGCTGTTCATACAGCATCTTTACCTGAACGTTCAGCACCATGACTTTTGATCACAGCACCTTCAGGTGGTTTGCATACACTGTCTGTACAGCGTATGCGGTAGGTCTGCTACCATCTTTTATTCAGCATTCAAAGAACTATCCTGATCTTTGATTCGTGACACACCCAGCAAGGGCTTGAAACATTATCGAGTTGATCTTTCGTAAACCACCTTAGTTTCGTGTGTTCTTTTGAACAGTTAACAGGCTTCCCTTTATAATCGGTAACCATGTAAATATGGTATTTAAAAAAACCGGAACTCTTTTCAACAACATTCACAGAGGTCATTAGTTCAGCCTGTTTTATTTTAACCCCGGTCTCTTCATAAGTTTCTCTTTGTAAAGTTTGGTAAGGATCTTCCTTTTTTTTAGAACGGCCACCCACGATATCCCACAATCCCGGGGCCCAGCTTTTTTTCTTTGATCGCTTTCCGAAAAGAAATTTATTTTTCTTTACTAAAAATGCCCCGGAACATACATCTCTTTTCATCTTTCATTAATATAACACTTGAATAATTTGATTGTTCGTATAAATCGAATACCTGCTATTTTCTCAAATAGCTATAAAATACCTCATAGATTTCAAGATCAAACAAATTGCATGCCTCACGTAATACAAAGGCGAGTGCGTGCATTGTAACCGCGGTGAGTATGTTAGATTGCCAGATAAAGCAGGAGTAATAAACCACAGATGAAATAAATAAGCCGCCCCTTTTTAAGAGACGGCTTAGCGGTTGATTGTTCAAAAAAAATTTATCGTTTTTACTTATCCCACCAAATTTTTGTACTCAATTTATCCGGCCCTTGCGCCGTAATTGCTGCATTTACATTATCCGTATTTACAGATAATTCGGAAGTAGGATATGTAAGCCTCCGCATAAAAGTGCCTTGAGGCACATCCGGATTATTCGGCTGCCCGTAGGGGTTAGGCGTTAACGCGGGAAATCCGCTTCTCCTGAAATTTGCCCATGCCTCGGGTCCGTTTAAAAAAGAAGCTATCCAATATTGCGTATTGATTTGATCCAATTCTGTACCGGCGCCGAGAGGGTTTGCGGCGACGTATGCATCTCTTGCAGCAGGGCTTACGGCGCTTCCCGCATCGTAGAGAGCCATTTGATCCATGTGCGCTTTTATGCCATCGGCAAAATATTGTGCCGCGGTGCCAGAAGAAATCCAGCCCTTGAATGCCGCTTCGGCCAACAATAGCTGTGTTTGAGCCGCAGTTACAAAAAATGCAGGTGCGGAAGTCTTGACAACCCGGTTTCTGTCAGCCTGGCTATAGCCGTAAAAACTAGTAAGTCCATCCGCAGTTGCCTGCGCTACAATGGTACCGTTATCATACCCGATAGGCATTCCAATTTGCTGTGTAGGATCTGTAGTGGCAGCCGCCGCGGTTTGCCCGTTTCCAGAAGTAGCGCCTATATATCGAATAGCAATAGACGATAATCTTGGATCATTTGTATTTTTCAACTGATCAACAAATGGCTTGGTTAGATAAAAATTGGCAGACTCACTTCCATTAAGCATATTACCGATAGGAAATGTGTAGTTGGCATCGTGCCTCATGTAAGCGTCATCGGCGTTGGTAAGTATTACCCCGCCGTTAAAAGCGGCCTGCACGGTGGATTGTGCTTTGGCCGGATCTACCTTAGACAATCTCATACCTGCTCTTAGCAATAGTGAATAGGCGAACTTCTTCCACTTCGCAATATCTCCGGCATACAGTACATCCTGCTTTTCAACGGTGCCTGCAGGGTTCAATGCCGCCGTGGCATCCGTTAGCTCCTGAATTATTTTTGGATAAATATCCTGCTGCTGATCATATTTCGGAAAAAAAATCTGGTCGGAATATCCTGCCCCGCCTTCAGTGTAAGGAATCGCACCATACTCATCTGATAGGATCATAAAGACATACGACTGGAATATACGGGCCATATTATAAAGATTGCTCCGTTCTGGAACACTCGCCGTATTTACAATCACATCATGTGTGTACTTTATCACATTTTGATAGTAAGGCGCCCATATATTACTGTTGTCCCGGCTTTCCTGGTTGAAATTAGCGCCGGCTAATACACCCCCGTTCGGTGTAATCATTTGTTGAACGATTCCCATATCAAAAAACACGGTCGTCGTTGGAAACGAGGTATTGATAACCGCATTGTTTAACAGAAGCGCGGGATCAATGGAAGTGGGGCTGGTTTTATTTTTATTTAAATCTTCCAGGCCTTTTTCACAAGAAGAAGCAAGCGCGAGAAAAGCACCCAGCATGGTATAACTAAATATTTTTTTCATAATTAAGATGTATTAAAATTTTACATTTAAGTTGAAACCTATTCCCCTCGTTGTTGGCAGACCGGGCGACTCAAGGCCAATGAAATTGTCAGAACCGTATCCCGCAGTTTCCGGGTCAATATTGTCAATCCATTTTTTTATCAGGAGCACATTATTAACAACGAAGTCAAGCTTAACCCCTTTCACCGGCGATGCCGCAGGCAGGAATTTCGTAAAATCGTACCCCACCGTGATTTGACGCAGCTTCCAATATCCGCCGTTATAAATAACCGCTTCCACAAGCGCCTGCGAACGCAGATGTTCCCAATAGGTTTGATTCAAAAGTACCCCCGTATTCTTGCCAGTAACTGTACCGGTATTATCAACATTTACACCGTCACCTGTTACTCCACCCTCTCTTCCTTCCAGGGTCATTTTATGCAATCCTTCCCGAATGGCATTGAAGTTTGTACCGGACAGCACTTTGTTGCCTAATTTATAGTCTATGAAAACTGTGAGGCTAATTCCCTTGTAATTAAAAGAGTTTAAAAAGCCGCCTGTCCATTTCGGCAATGCACTTCCAAACAAAACGAGATCAGCCGTACGTTGTGGTGTACCGTCTGATTTAAAAATCCGTTCTCCTTTGGCAGTATGTGCATAACCATAGCCTGCTATCTGCCCAATCTCTTCTCCCACTACATCACGGACTTCACCGTTAAATGGATGATTGCCGATGGTGATGCGTTCACCGGGTGTATTTGTAAGGATACTCAACACCCTGGTCTTATTGAAAGATGTATTGGCCGTGAAATCCCAGCTAAAAGATTTCGTACTAACGGGAACAATATTCAGCAACGCTTCAAAGCCAAGGTTGCGGCTCTTTCCACTATTAATACGTGTGTTTACAAAGCCAGAAGCATTGGAGATTTGTACCGGAACGATCTGGTCGGTAGTTATTTTTCTGTAAGCCGCCACATCGAGATTCACCCGGCTGTTAAACATTTTTAATTCCAACCCTACTTCAGTTTCGGCCACCCTGCTGGGTTTCAGGTTAGCATTCGGTACAGTGCCTCCGCTTCCTCCTACAGCTACTGGTGTGCCGTCAGGATTATTAATCAAATTGGAATTGATGAAATAAAATAATTGATCTGAGTATGGAGCCACATCGCCGTCACTACCTACTTCCGCGTAACCCGCCCTGATCTTTCCAAAATTAAGCCAAGGTATGGTTTTAAGCGTCTCGGTAAAAACATAGGCTCCCGAAACAGATGGATATAGTATGCTCCTGTTTGCGGCGGAAAGTGTGGAGAACCAATCGTTCCTTACAGTTCCATTCAGGTATAAAGTTCTCTTCCATGACAACTCGCCTGAACTATATAAAGAATTCACTCCTTGTTGGCTAAGGTCGTACACGGGGTTTTTTGCCCGGCCATTCTGTACTGTGTAAAGACCCCTGATCACAAAATCCGTCACCTGTACATTGTTTACGTCCGCACGCCTGCGCAATTGATTGCCGCCACCGGTGAGCGTCCCATGAAAGTCACCAAATTGCTTATTGGCGCTTACCAGGAAATCGAGATTCGATTCAGTAAAGCGACGCGATTCCTGCGTGTATATTCCGTTCACAAAACCGGGTTGTGCCGGCGCCCTCGAGGCCTGGCCGGTAGGGAAATTATTTACATCCTCGTCTCTTGACCAATAGTCCTGACCGAAACGGCCTTGTACAAAAAGCCACGGCAGCAAATCATATTTTGCGGAGATGTTCCCAAAGATCCTGTCCCTGCGAATATTGTGAAACTGCTCGGCCAATACCCAGTATGGGTTGGTTCTGTTCTTAAATCTTGAATACACATATTCGTCTTTAGTGCCTGGAATATATTTATTTTCATCCATCACGCTAAGCGGCATTGAATTAGACAAAGCCATCAATACAGTTGGGATAGAGTTATCCTGGTTGGCTATATTTGGCGGATTCTTGTTATCCTCGCGGGTATAATTGACATTGCCTGCAAAACTAAATTTCTCTGACAAGTCATAACTAAATCCCAGGTTCATGCCCTTGCGGTTAAAGGAATTATTGGGCATGATGCCTTTGTTGTCGGTATTGTTTAAAGACAAGTGGAGTCCACCTTTTTCACCACTGGTTCCCAGGGTTAACGTATTCGCAAAATTCTCCCCGTGCCTGTAAAATTCTTTGATGCGACTGCCCTGCGGTACGTAGGGAATGCCGTCAGTGTTAAATAATGTTTGCGTCATTCCGGGCTGAAACTTTTCACCAAAAGACCATTCGCCGGAAGTTGGATTCGGGGAAGTAGGGCGCACACCTTTTTCTCCCTGCCCATATACTTTTTGAAAATCGGTATAATCTAATGGCGTTTCATTGGTATAGTTTCCATTGTATGTTACGCCTATACCTTTTCCCCTGCCTTTCGTTTTTGTCGTTATCATAATTACGCCATTCTCGGCACGGGAGCCATAGAGCGCAGCGGCCGGAGCGCCTTTCAAAACAGTCATGCTTTCAATGTCGTCGGGATTGATGCTTGAAAGGCCATCGCCTCCGTCAGCATAAACACCACCGCCGCCGACGCCAATTGTATTGTCATTGAAATTAGTATTATCTATTGGTACGCCATTTATCACTATCAGCGGATTATTTTGCCCATTGATGCTGGACTGTCCCCGTATGCGTATTTTGGAAGTTCCGCCGGGACCGGTACCGAGAGAAGAGATATTTACACCGGCAATTTTACCTTGCAGTGCATTTACAGGATTTGGAGTCCGGTTTACTGAAAGTTCTTCGGGGTCAACATTGGTAGCGGAATATCCTAACCCCCTTGACAGCTTGGTAATACCCAACGCAGTAACCACCACTTCATTTAGATTCTGAGCTCTACCGGCGATTTTCACATTTATGACATTTCTTCTTCCGACAGTTTCTTCCTGCGTAGGCGCGCCCACGTAGCTAAACATAAGCACGTCTTCAGGCGAAGCCTTTATTTCATATTTGCCGTAAGCATTGCTGGTTGTTGCACGGCTGGTATTTTTTACCTGTACCGTAACAGCCGGAACAGGTTGGTTGTTGTCATCAGTTATCGCTCCTGTTATAGTTTGTGAATATCCGGCTGAAAAAAACAACAGTGAAAAAAGTGAAAAAAGAAGTTTGCCAAAAACAGGAGGGGAGCCCCTCTTTAATTTTTCTTTCATATACAAGTTATTTTGGGTTGAAATAATACAATCGTTGTTTTAAAGATATTTAACTTTTGAATAACAGAAAAAATTAAAAATAAGATTTTTAAATAATAGAATTTCAAATGGGAAGATTACCAGGCATGGCTGAAGGCCTTTTCAACAAAGGCTTTCATCTAAATATTTATTGAACACATATCCCGTTTCATGCTGCGATAAAAAGAAGTTTATAAAGAAAGCAAGTAATACGAAATTCAGGATTGACTTTCAACTTCGTAAATCCATGGAGAATTTTAAAAAGATAATCCGCAAATAATACGTCGCAAAAACAACTCAATTTTTTGTTATTTTTTTAGACGATATTTATACAGGCATATTATTTATGGTATAATAAGAGGATTAAACCGGAATTATCATGAAACATAAAATCGCACCTTTAATAATGTCATTTGTGCTGATATCATTTTCAGCCTTAAGTCAAGCAACTGAAAATACATCACATCCTAAACTTGATGCTTTCCGCAAGCTTAAGCAAAATTCACAAGCGGCAAATGATTCTACAGCCGCCGCAAGCACTACTGCCGCTAGTAATTTGACGACATCACCCAACCCGCAACCGCTTGCTCCTTCCACTACAGGGAAAATTGGGGCGAATCCCAATTTGTCGCCTACTCCAGTTCCAAATATTACACCGGCAACAACCACTGTGGTGACTAAAGCGCCGGAGCAATCGGCCGTGATCCAACCGCAACCGCATATTTACAGGGATACAAGATTAGGAAGCAGTACAAAGCAATATGATACTTATGAAAAGAATGATAACGGGGCCGGGGCTGTTACTACAAGCCCAAAATAATTACTGCTTTTTATAGATCCATTATTTGTCCAAACTTCATTTTAGCCATCATATATTCTTCCTATTATAGGAATTTTTTATCAGGTAATTTTTGTGTGAGTGCTACAGTTGCAAATGGAGACTATGTTGTTATGGACTCATCGAATAGTTATCCTCTGCCTATTTTCAAACGATATATTGCTGATGCATTGATAAATTGCTTACTGCCTTAATTGCAGATTTTTTCTAAATGAATGGAAGACGAAACTCTCAAAATGATTTATCAGAAAAACAAAACAACACTATTGGCTTAATTATATTTATTGCCTGCCAAATAAATTTCAAGCCCGGTATCATCTGTGTCTATTTTTATCCAGGAATTAATTAAATCACTGTCAATCGG
>JBBSBD010000256.1:0-8416 GCA_038251675.1 Chitinophagales bacterium
GACAATCGTAAATTTATTTTACGAAAATTCTACCCGCACCCGCATTTCCTTTGAGCTTGCTGAAAAACGACTTAGCGCAGATACCCTTAATTTTTCTGCATCGGGTTCATCAGTTTCAAAAGGCGAAACCTTACTTGATACAGTAAATAATATTTTGTCGATGAAGGTCGATATGGTTGTCATGCGGCATAGTGCCAGCGGTGCCCCACATTTTTTAGCCCGGCATATACCGGCGGCTATTATTAATGCAGGCGATGGTATTAATGAACATCCTACGCAGGCGTTATTGGATGCATTTTCAATAAAGGAAAAATGTGGAACTATTGAAGGAAAAAAAGTAGTATTGATCGGAGACATCATGCATTCAAGAGTTGCGCTTAGTAATATCTACTTGTTAAAAAAAGCAGGTGCGGAAGTAATGGTGGCGGGCCCGCCGACACTTATTCCAAAATATATAAAGGCAGCATTTGACATACAAGTAGAATATAATCTTAAAAAGGCGCTGCAATGGTGCGATGTTGCTAACGTTTTACGCATACAACTCGAGCGACAAAACCAGGTATTATTTTCTTCACTGCGGGAATACAACCTGGCCTATGGAGTGAGTAAGAAACTTTTAAACAGCCTCGATAAAGAAATTGTAATACTACATCCCGGGCCCATAAATAGGGGGGTGGAAATTGATAGTGATGTTGCAGATTCAAAGCAATCCATTATTTTGCAGCAGGTTGAAAATGGTGTCGCAGTAAGAATGGCTGTGTTATATTTACTGAGCAATAAACAAAATTTCAATTAGAATTATTCTTCCAAAAAATATCTATGGTAAGAAACTGTTTATTTCCGGGAACATTTGACCCGGTCACACTTGGGCATACCGATATTATCGACAGGGCTTTGCCTTTATTCGATAAATTAGTTATCGGTATAGGACGAAACAGCAACAAGGCGCCCATGTTTTCGGAAGAACAAAGAATAGAATGGCTGCAAAAAATTTATGCTGACGAGCCTAAAATACAGGTACTCGCTTACGATGGGTTAACGGTGAATTGCTGTAAAATGGTTGGGGCAAATTTTATTCTGAGGGGCATACGGTATGTAAACGATTTTGAATACGAAAAAGCTATTGCAGATATGAACAGGAGCCTGGCAGAGAATGTTGAAACTATATTTCTAACCTGCCTTCCTAAATATACATCAGTGGCCAGCACATTAATTCGCGATGTAATTCGCAACGGTGGTGATGTAGCACAATTCCTTCCGGACGTAGTAAGAAAATCTATAAAAAATAATGTCAATCTGGTTTAACAAATCCCTGTCGCTCTCTGATGTAAGAGATTTTGGAAGAGAAACCATGGCGCATTTCCTGGATATAAAATGGGTTGACATTGGAGACGATTTTATAAAAATGTCGATCCCTGTTGATGAACGCACACGGCAACCTTATGGAATGCTTCATGGTGGGGCATCCTGTGTTCTGGCAGAAACTATTGGAAGCCTTGGCTCGGCATTGGTTATCGATATGAATAAGTTTTATTGTGTAGGATTAGAAATCAACGCAAATCATATAAGAAGTGCAAAAAGCGGCCTTGTTACTGCGACTTGTATTCCTTTGCATTTAGGAAAATCAACTCACGTGTGGGATATAAAATTGCATGATGATCTTCAAAAGCTTACTTGTGCGTGCAGGTTAACCGTAGCAATAATTCCAATTAAGAAACAAAATAACGAAGTCGCCGATTCATAATTATATCAATTTAGCTTTTTCTAAAACAGCTTTGATCGTCGGAAATGTATTAGTTAGGTATTTTTTTAACTCCTCTTTTTTTACCCATATAATTTCGGTGATATCCTCTTCTACCTGCGGAACAAGCTCTTCCCGGTTAAGCGCATTCATCAAATACCAGTGGGATTCTTTAAGAATATGTTTTCCAAATTCCACGTAAGTGTGATAAGTTATATTAAGTGGCGAAACAATTTTTAATTTTTGAATGCCTGTTTCCTCCTGCACTTCTCTTATGGCACATTCTTCAAGTGTTTCGCCTTCGTCAAGTTTTCCTTTTGGCAGGTCCCATTTTCCTCTTCTGAAAATAAGAAGTATTTCACCTGAATTATTTTTTATAACCCCTCCGCCGGTTTGAACAAGTTTAAAATGTTTAAAGAAACTTTTTTTTAGTTTGGTAACATCTTCGTGCAACATGATGCCTGCATGAAACGAAGGTTTTTTTATTTCATGCAGCAGGGAATTTATGGCTGATGTGGAAAGTTCATCTATGAAAACCGCATCCGGGTGATGTCTTAATTCATCAATCTCCGGCGTTAATGCGTCGCAGAGATATACAGGCTTTTCACCAAAGTAAATTGTTATACAGCTCATTCGTGTTTATTATCTTCGCAGCATGAACAACAAAGATGCTGTTGCTGAGAAACTTCTACAAATTAATGCAATTAAATTAAGTGTAAATAATCCTTTTACATGGGCCAGTGGCTGGAAAAGCCCGATATATTGTGACAATAGAAAAGTATTATCCTTCCCTTTTATCCGCGATTTCATTAAATCGGAAATGTGTGATGTTGTTTTTAAATCTTACGGCAACATAGACTTAATAGCGGGCGTTGCCACTGCCGGAATTCCTTGGGGGGCCATCGTTGCTGACCAGTTAAAACTTCCGTTTATATATGTAAGACCTAAGCCTAAGGAGCATGGACTTGGGAACCAGGTAGAGGGTTTTTATGAAGAGGGGCAAAGTGTGATTTTAATAGAAGATCTTATTTCTACAGGAAAGAGTAGCCTGCAGGCCGCAGATGTTTTAAAAAATGCAGGCCTTCACGTTAAAGGATTGGTTTCAATTTTCAATTATGGGTTTGACCTGGCTAAAGAGGCCTTTGCCAATGCGGGAATAGATTTTAAATCATTGACTGATTACGAATCTTTAATTTCAAAGGCAATTGAAAATAATATAGTCAGCGCGAACGATCAAAACACATTGTTAAACTGGAGAAAAGATCCTGCAAATTGGAATGTAAATTCTTAAATTCGTCAAAACTTCATCTATGAAAGCTTATCTCCTCATCATCTCCTCATTTTTATTTTTTTCGGTTTCGGCATTTAGCCAAAAATCAACTCAAAAGGCGGTAATTAATACACCCGGTGTACAATGTGAAGCGTGCAAGACCCGCATCGAAAACAGGCTTGTACATGAAGACGGCGTTTCTTCAGTACGGGCTGATTTTAAAAAGCACACAGTTACAGTCGTTTGGTATAAGGATCGCACCAACATTGAAAACATTAAAACCGCTCTAGCAAATATGGGCTACGACGCAGATGATGTAACCGCAGAACCAGATGCTTACAAGAGGCTTCCAAAAACCTGCCAGCATATAGTAGCAGAAGAGAAAAAATCATAAGTTTAGATAACCCATTCCCGGAGCTAAAAAAGACTAAAAGTTTCCTTGGATTCATAGTTAAGCGGAAAGCTCAGAAATACATTTCCTTTTCCAACTTTAAGCTTGCCAGTGAGTTTTACAGTTACTTCCTTTCCCAGCAACGTACTCATTGCGTTTTTAAATAAGTTCTGCATATCAACGTCAAATTTAATCGGCAATATAAAAGTGCTTCGCCTGGGAATTTTTATAAGAGTATCTGATGTACTATGTCCAAACCTGTTGCCATCTATGAATATGTCGAGATCACTATTTCTTAATTGCAGCCCAAAATTATTAGGATTGTAGTATTCAAGATCTAATGCTATAGTAGAGCTATTAAATCCGAGGCTCCTTACAGAAAAGTTATGATAAGTTTTATATTCTAACGCTTTTGGTGAGGCGCAGGAAAGCATTACTAAAGCACAAGCCGCCACAAATAATTTCCACATTTTATAATTTTTTTTCTGTTATAGTTGCCTGCAGCAGGCCGACTAAATATCATTTTTTTACAATCTAAAAATAGATCATAAAAAGCTAAAGTTTTATGAAAAATGGAAATCCACAGTTTGCGGAAATAAAATAGTAGCAGGGTACCATTTGTAGAATAAGAAAAGATAAACCAGGAGTTTACCAGCCAACATAATCCGGAGGCTTAATACCTTTCAGTCTTAAATAAACAATAATCTGACCGAGATGGTGAGACTGGTGATCATGCATGAGAATCAACATTTGTCGCCGTGTCATTGGCCCTGCAAAGAAGTCAACCATTTCATCAAGTTGGTTTGTACTTATACTTTTATGAGCAGCAAGACCCATATCGTAAGCATCGCTTAATACTTTTATCACTAACGCTTTATCTTTTGCACTCTCTCCTTTTTCAATTTTATTTTTATCCTGGAAAAGATAAGAGGTAGAAAGCCATTGCATATTTTGAGCGATGTGCAAAAGCTGTTCTCTAAAACTCATTTCCTCGGGAACAGGTTTGAAATCATAATATTCTTCCGGCATCAATTCTGCCATTTTTAATGCATATACTTTTGCATTTTCCCATTTGCGGGAAAGTTGTGTAAGCAGACTGTCACCTGATTGTGCAGCTATTGAAAAAGTATGTAAGAAGAGCATTAATGCCATTAATAATTTAGAAAACTTTACAGGGCTCATTTTTTTAAGATTAAAATTGAAAGTATAAAAACCCAGACTTGGTAGTACATGTGGAAATTAATTGTATTCGTAAAATTAATTCTATGAATAATACCAGGATATAATAGTTTGACCTGGTAACTATTCTAAGTGTTCTATTGTCATAAATAAATTATTCAACGATTCGGAATACAATGGATGGGCAAATATCATATCTCTCACCTCCCGGAATTTAAATCCGCCCGCCATTGCCATTTGCAATACAGACATAATTTCCCCGCCTTCCCGCCCAACGACAGCCGCACCCAAAATTTTTTCGCTTTCTGCATCCACAATGGCTTTCATCATACCACGGGTATCTCCCGTTTCTATCGCACGTGCAACGTGCGACATGGGGAGCTTCGCTATTTTTATTTTTATATTTTTTTTAATAGCTTCCTTTTCCGTAATGCCGATGCGGCCTAATTGCGGATCAGTAAACATGGTATAAGGTACAGGCCGGTTATTTGTATTTTGATGCTCACCTTTTATAAGGTTTTTGTATAAAATAATATAATCATTAAATGAAATATGCGTAAAGGCCGGTCCGCCTTTTACATCACCGATTGCATAAATACCTTCTGAAGAAGTTTCAAGTTTTTCATTTACGATTACATATCCATGCTTGTCCACATTTACGCCTGCATGCTGCAAGTGAAGTGCATCAGTATTGGGTATTCGTCCCGCAGAGATAAGAATATGGGAACAGGTAATTTTCTTTTCCCCTTCAGCAACTTTCAAAGTAACCTCGATTAAATCATTTTCTTTTTTTACGGCAATTGCTTCTGCGCTCAGCATCAGGTCTATGTCTTCCGCTTTAAAAGCTTTTAAGATCTCATCGGCAACATCGTTATCTTCTTTTTTCAAAAACGAATCTGAGTTTTCAAGTATAGTAACCTTGCTGCCAAAGCGGCGATACATTTGCCCAAACTCCAGGCCGATATAGCCCGCTCCAATAATTAGTAAATGTGGAGGCACCTCTTCATATTCCATTAAAGTAGCTGCTGTAAAATACCCTGCTTCCTGTAGCCCGGTAATATCAGGTATGGCAGGCCGTGTTCCCGTATCAATAAATATTTTATTTGCTGAAAGAGTTTCCTTGCCACCTTCATTCAATGCAATCTCTATGGTTTTGGAATTTATAAAAGAAGCTTTTCCGAACAGTAGTGAAAGATTTTCAGTTTGCTCGACATCTTTTTGTGAGCCATTGCGAAAGGTATCTACGATCCTTTTTTTTCGCCGGATAATCGCGGGCATGTTTATTTTAAAGCTACCGGTTTCTACACCCAGGTGTCGGGCCTGTTGTACATTATAAGCTGCCTTCGCCGAAGCTACCATCGCTTTTGTAGGCGTACATCCCACATTTACGCAGGAGCCACCCACATCTTTCATTTCAATCAATGCTGTTTTCCACCCTTGCTTTGCAAGTTTTTTTGAAAGAGGTGTGCCTCCCTGCCCGGAGCCAATAATGATTGCGTCAAAGTTTTTCATTCATTTTATTTTAAGGCAGGTATCGCAGGTAGTTCAGGTCGGCACCGCAGGTCAGGCCAGTTATACCAATCCAGACCAGTTTCTATTCACAACCGCCGTCCGACCTGCTGTACAGACGGCTCCTACAGACTGTTAACCGGTCATTTTAATACTATATTCATTTCTCTATCACCACACCTTTCCAAAATGCGACATAATTTTTAATATTCGCGGCCGCCTCTTTTGGAGTTGGATAAAACCATGCGGCGCCAGAATTGATGTTGCCATTTACATCTATATCATAATACGACGCTTCGCCTTTCCAGGGACAGGTAGTGTGTTTCGCCGAAGTTTTAAAAAATTCTTTGTGCATACTGTCTGCCGGAAAATAATGATTGTTCTCTACTATTACTGTTTCATCACTTTCGGCCAATACCTGGTTGTTCCAAATTGCTTTCATAATTATTTTTTTTTATAACACAACTCCTGGCTGAAATGTTTAACCCACTTGAAATGAAGGTACCTCCGGACCAATCGCAATGCAGCGCTACATGGAGTTCGCCGTTTATTCTATTATTGGAATGCAGCTTCTTGTGCCTGCTTTCTTTCGCAGCAGATCTGGCAAAATGAGGATGGCTGTTTTTAACAAAGGATTTGATAGATTACCGCCAAATTATTAAGGCATTCAAGTTAACAATACGAATAAAATACCTTAATAGATTTGAACATGTTAATGAAGCTACACTTTCAATAAACGAATACAATTATATTTTATAATTGTTACCATAATTCTTATTCTTATTTTTAATACATATTAAAAAACCTTCATGAGTAATTCAAAGTTGCCCGAAGCTCCTTTACAAGTAACTATAGATGCGCACCAGCATTTTTGGAAATTTGATCCGGTAAGAGATAGCTGGATCGACGGCGATATGGCAATTATTCAAAAAGATTTTTTGCCATCTGATCTTAAAACACTGCTGAAAGAAAACGGAGTAACAGGCTCGGTCGTTGTTCAATCGGATCAGTCGGAGGAAGAAAATGAATTTCAACTTAACAATGCGGCAGCAAACGATTTTATAAAAGGAGTTGTTGGCTGGGTAGATTTACAAGCAGATGACATAGAGAAAAAATTAATTTATTATAAACAATTTAAAAAACTTAAGGGCTTCAGGCATGTGCTGCAGGGAGAGCCGCAAAGAGATCTGATGCTGCAACCTGCCTTCATGAGAGGAATTGGCTTATTGCGTAAATACGGCTTCACTTACGACCTGCTCATTTATCCTGACCAGTTAGTTTTTGCGAAAGAGCTGGTTAAACAATTCCCCAGCCAATTATTTGTATTAGATCATATTGCAAAGCCGGGTATAAAGAATAAAAAGATAGATGATTGGAAAAAAGATATACTTGCTTTAGGAGCTTATGAGAATGTGTATTGCAAAATATCGGGAATGGTAACTGAGGCTGATTGGAAAAACTGGACTAAGGACGATTTTATACCATATATTGATGTAGTTATTAATGCATTTGGAACTAAAAGAATTATGTTTGGATCAGATTGGCCTGTATGCCTGGTTGCCGCGTCTTACAAAAAGATGAAAGAAATAGTAGATGACTACTTCTCTTTTTTTTCAAAAAATGAACAGAAAAATTTCTATGGCAAAACAGCAATTCAATTCTATAATCTAAAATAGTATAAAATGGATCTGCAATTAAAAGATAAAGTGATCATTGTTTCCGGCGGTGCCAAAGGCATCGGGGCAGGCATCGTAAAAGTATTAGCCGGGGAAGGTGCCATCCCCGTGATCATCGGCAGGAACAAAGAAGATAATATAGAAATGGTTGAATCTCTTGGAGACGATGGCAGCAAAGCATTCCAGGTTGTCGCTGAATTATCAGATCCTGGCGTGTGCGGCAAAGCTGTACAAGATGTGATGGAAAAATTTGGCCGCATAGACGGCCTTGTTAACAATGCAGGAGTGAATGATGGTGTTGGCCTCGAGCATGGGAGTTATGATAAATTTATGGCGTCACTTCACAAGAATTTAGTGCATTATTATTTACTGGCGCACCATGCACTGCCCGCATTGATAAAATCAAAAGGTGCGATTGTGAATATTACTTCCAAGACTGCTGAAACAGGCCAGGGAAATACGTCTGCCTATGCTGCGGCTAACGGTGGCCGTAATGGTTTAACAAGAGAGTGGGCTGTAGAACTTTTGAAGTATGGTATTCGCGTAAATGCAATTGTGGTGGCCGAGTGCTGGACGCCTCAATATGAGAAATGGATAGAAACATTATCAAATGCGAAAGAGAAACTGGAAGAAATTACTTCCAAAATACC
>JBBSBD010000257.1:0-8403 GCA_038251675.1 Chitinophagales bacterium
AAAGTACAGAATCACCATAGGTAAATACAGGAGGCACAGGTGGCACGGGGTCCGGAGTACTTACCGCTTTCTTGCATGCTTCGCCGAAAAGTATACCAAGAAATAAAAAAAATAATATAGCAATTCTTGTTTTCATGTCGCAAAATTAATCCTTGTATTGATTAGTAAAAGCCAAAACAAAAAATGTAACATTTTTACAGCACTTTTTTTCGTGTGGAAAAGACTTGTAGCCAATATTCCAAAAGATCATCATTTTAATTGCAGCATGCAAATCGAGGAAAAAATTATAATTTGATTACATAATGGCGTTTGCTATTTACTAATAAGTAACAAAATGGAGATTGTAGGCAGTTATACTGACGCAGAGCTTTTGCTGAACATAAAGAGCGAAAATAACCTGGATGAAGTAATAAAGCATTTATATCGGTCCAATTTCCTGAAAGCCGCAATTTATGTAAAACAAAACAGCGGAAGCCGGGAAGACGCGGAAGACGTATTCCAGGAGGTGGTAGTGAGTTTTATACAATTGGTGCAAAAAGATAAATTCAGGGGCGACTGTAGTTCGGGCACTTTCATATACACAATGGTGCGTAACGGCTGGCTGAATGAATTAAAAAAAAATAACCGTATCAGGGCCAGGGAAGAAAAATATGAGTCCAGGAAAGCTGTGGCAGAAGCGGATGTAAGTGAATATATTATAAATATGGAATCGAAAAATCAAATAGTCCGGTTGATTGAAAGCCTTGGCGAAACCTGTAAGAAAATACTAATGGCGTTTTATTACGATAATTTATCTATCCAAGAAATTCTGGTTGATCTCCATTATGAAAATGAACAAGTGGTGCGAAATAAAAAATATAAATGTCTTCAAAAACTACAGGAAACTCTTGCCTCAAAACCGGGGCTTGCTCAAAATCTGAAATCAATCCTTCTATATGAATCATAATTATACAAACACGGAATTGTTAACCAAATACCTTGATGGCGAATTGCCTGATGAGGAATTAAATAAACTTGAGGCAAGGATTAAAGGGGATAATGATTTACAGGAGGAACTTGATGATTTAAAGATTTCTATAGAAGTTGTAAAGTCATATGGGATGCGTGAAAAAGTTCATTCTATTCACGGTGATATGATGAAAGAAATCGAACAACAATCTCCAAAAAAAGGAAAGATACGCAGCCTTGCATGGTATATTTTGAGAATTGCCGCTGCCGTGATTATTATTGCTGGCGGTGCTTTATTTTACGAATACACTAATCTCACTTCCCAATCGCTTTACGAGAGCAATATAAGTGGTTATACCCTTCACGAAAACCGGGGAACAGAGACCAGGACGGAAGTACAAGAAGAATATGAAACTTCAAATTATGCCGGCGTGATAAGTAGTTTTCGAAAGACAGGCATCAAAACAATCGGGGATTATTTTTTAGCCGGCAACGCTTACCTCCGTCTCGATAATCCTTCTCAGGCTATTCAAAGTTTTTTAGCATTACTGCAGTTGAATTCCCAACAACAAACGCACCTATACCTTGACGATACCGAATATTATCTTGGTATGAGTTATCTCAGGAATAACGAGCCGGCAAAAGCCCTTTCACTTTTTAAAAAAATACATGGTGATAAAAATCATTTGTATCATTCAAAGGTTAGCACATGGTTTCTGCAAAAAATAAAGTGGGTACAATAAAGCTGGAGTTTTAAAAGAACCAATTACTATTTTATGCCTTTTCAAAAACTTCGCAACACAACTTTATTAAAGTCACCTGCTCCGATTCTATTTATCGTGTAAGGAACCATCCAAAAAAGAAATTTCATCAAAAAAAATTATCAATTTTTAAAATAGTTCTTCCAATTAATCGAGGAAAATTATACGATAACAGGTAGTTATCTTTGCAAACTTCAACAAAGCAGATTATTAAATTCACATGACAAAGGGGGCAAGAACAAGGAAAGCAAATGAGGAGGCAGCAATAAGAACCACCTACTTTAGCATAGCTACCAACACCGGTTTGGCAATGATAAAAGGGTTAGGCGGCTTTTTTGGAAATTCATATGCATTAATCGCCGATGCCATTGAGTCAACAACCGATATCTTTTCATCTTTTTTAGTTTTATTTGGGCTGAAATATGCAAACCGCCCGCCCGATAAAAATCATCCCTACGGCCACGGTAAAGCTGAACCCCTCATTACATTTCTTGTCGTTGGTTTTTTAATGACTTCCGCCACAATCATTGCGTACGAATGCATAAAAAATATTGGAACTCCTCACGATCTGCCCAAGCTTTGGACGCTATTTGTTATTGGGCCAATAATTATTTGGAAAGAAATTTCTTATCGCATCGTACTAAAAAAGAGTAAAGACACAAATAGCTCGGCCTTGAAAGCGGATGCGTGGCATCACCGCAGCGACGCCATCACTTCCATTGCCGCGTTTATCGGTATTTCGATTGCGTTAATCATGGGCAAAGGTTACGAGTCGGCAGACGATTGGGCTGCTCTTTTTGCTTCGGGCTTTATTTATTATAACAGCTATTTAATTTTCAGGCCAGCGCTTGGTGAAATTATGGATGAAAATGTTTACGATGATTTGATTACAGAAATCAGGCGAATTTCATTGACGGTTGAGGGCGTAATTGCCACTGAAAAATGTTTTATTAGAAAAGCAGGAATGCAGTTTCATGTGGATCTTCATGCAATGGTTGATGCCAGTATTTCCGTACAGGATGGGCATGATATTGCACATACGCTTAAAGACACCTTGCGTGAAGAACTAACGCAATTGGGACATGTATTGATTCACATTGAACCAAAGCAAAGATAGACCGATGCATCATTTTCAATCGGCAATAATCGTTTGTACCCCTGTCAAACATCTTTGAGCCACCTACAGCCATAGAGAGGTTCCAAAGGAACACAGGCCTAAATTCCTTTCTTATTTTTTTCAGCAACCTTCTTGAAAGAGGCGGACTCTTTAAAAAACAATGATCGGTATGTTTTAATTCCTACCGAATTAAAAAATAAATATAGGAGGCAACTAATTATTATTTAATACCGATTAAGCTAAAAGAACAAATAAAGCTTTGATATCTGAAGAAGAATTAAACCGACATATCAGGGGATGCGCCCTGAATAAAAGAGAAAGTCAAAAAAAAATATATGAGACTTTCTTTGGCTTTGGCATGGCTATTTGCAACAACTATACTAAAAGAAATGAGGATTCCGTGGAGGTCTTAAACGATAGTTTTCTTAAGATTTTCAAAGAAATTCATCGCTTCGAGCCTGCGTATGATAATGGCATCAATTCATTCAAAGGATGGCTCAGAAAAATAATAACTTACACAGCTATCGATCACGGCAGGAAATACAACAAGCATTACTTTAGCGGCGATTCCGATAAATCTTTAACAAATCTTCCGATCAAAGAGGAAAACGCACTCGATGTTATTTCTTATCATGAGATAATCTATGCAACCCGGAAACTTTCTCCTGCTTACCGCAGCGCCCTGAATCTATTCATCGTTCATGGATTCAGTCACGAGGAAATTGCAAAGCTGTTAGGGATTACTGCGGGCACTTCAAAATCGAACCTTTCAAAAGCAAGACATAGATTCAAGCAGATATTAGAAAAGGACTTTCAACTTTACAGGTAAAATGTGGTATAAGCAAGATGATATTAATGGTGAATATCGTGCAAGCTGTGATCACTCTTCTCATTCACGTAATGCTTGGAAGCGAATGCTAAAGATGCTGAATAAACACCTGCCAGAGAAAGAAGTAAAAAGGACAAGGCATTTTCCCGACCTTATTAATTCTTTCCTCATAAGAAAAAAAGCACTCGTTGATTTTTTACAGTCGTTGAATCCCTTCTTCGGAAAATTAAAATGAATTGCAGGATCAATAAATAACAATCGTAACTAAATTGAACTTTTATTGCCCGTTGATCCTAAACAAAATGAAAAGAAAATTCATTCGTGATTTATCTGTCAATACTTTCCAGGTAATAATAAACCAGGTGAGCGGGTTGGTAATTTTTTACATATTGTCTGCTTACTTTTCCAAAAATATTTTTGGCGAAATAAATTGGTCTTTGGCAATTCTGCTGGCTGTTTTCAGCATTCTTTCTCTTGGTATTGACCAGGTAGCCGTAAAAAAAATTGCGGCAGGTAAAAATCCCCGTTCCATACTTTCAATTTATTTTACACATGTATTAATTGCCGGCGGCCTGTTCTACATTTTTTTATTAGCTTGTTTTTTTATTTTTCCCCATATTTTTCAGAACCATTTTCTGCTTCTATTTCTTGGCATCGGAAAGCTCATGATATTTTTGTCAACTCCATTTAAGCAGTTGGCAAATGGCCTCGAAAAATTCAGGGCATTACTTTACATGTCGGTGTGCTCCAATGTCGCGAGAAGTTCATTTTTAATTCTATATTCTCTTTTTGCAAAGCCTGAGCTGGCAACCGTTATTATTATTTTTATTGTTGGAGATTCCGCTGAATTATTGGTATCATTTTTAATAACAAAGAAATTCATAAGAATCCCCGTGTCTGTAAAACTCAATAAGATTGAGTATTTCAATCTTATTAAAGAATCTATGCCGCAGGTGGGTGTAGTAATTTTTACTTCAGCAATAGCCCGTTTCGATTGGATTATCCTCGGCATTCTTTCATCCAACATTATTGTAGCCGAATATAGTTTTGCTTTTAAAGCATTTGAGTTAGCTACTCTTCCTTTACTTGTGATAGCGCCTATCTTGACACCATCGTTCACCCGGCTTTTTGATAGCCATCTCATTAAGTTAACCAAAGAAAAAAGTAATGATCTTTTTACGCTGTTGCGATTTGAAATGATTATTTCTTCCCTGGTGGCGCTCATGTTAAACGTTCTTTGGGTGCCTGTAATTGATTTCATTACAGATCATAAATACGGAGCAAAGAACCACTATACTATTCTTTTGCTATCCATATGCATGCCGCTTATTTATGCCAATAATTTTCTCTGGACTATAAATTTCGCTAAGGGTAAACTTAAAAGTATTTTTTATATATTTTTTTTTACTTTTTTATCAAATGTGATTTGCGATATCATTTTAATCCCCTTCTTCGGAGGCGAGGGTGCGGCGGTAGGGTATTTGTTAGCAATTGGTATTCAATTTGGATTGTTCGGGCTCAAGACTGATTTGCCGGAATTGGGTAAAAATATTTATCCTGTTTTTTTATGCCCTATAATTTCTTTTATAAGCGGAGCCCTGGCAATTCACTTTTCCGATAATATAATTATCACATTTCCGATGTCAATTTTTTTCTTTTTTATAATAACAATCCTTGCCAGGCAGCTTCGCTATACAGACTTCCAAATACTTCGTCGTCTATCTGGCATTTAGCTGGCAACCCCAGCCCGCTAACTTACGTTTACAATTTGCCGCTGGTATAATTAATTACTGATCTTAATACTAAATTTTAAACAAGGTTGTTTAGTACGCCATATTTTGTGAGGCTACGCCACTCACTTAAAAGTATTGATTGGAAGATTCTCATCTTCCTCTTGTTATTTTTAAATGTGAAGCTCATCATTAAACTGGTGGCTGTTATATTCATTTGTGCGGCCCGATTCGATTTTAAATTTGGTTTCAGGTTCAAAAATTCCCGGCTCCCGCTTTTTTATCCACTGATTATTCTGATTGGTGTTTTCAACTGGGTACTGTACTCACAATTTACAAATCTCAATTATAGCATCGCACTGCTTACCGGCATTAGCTCCTGGTTTTTTTGCATCGTAGCAATTCACCAGGTTAAACTATCTGTCGAATTAAATACGAGGCTGGTAATTCATCAAACCGTTAAAGTATTTTTCATCATTAATGCCATTGTTTCAATAGCGGCTTATATGCTAATTGTTTTCAAAACAGGCGCTATAAATCCATACCTCTACCAGGGCGAATATCAAAAATATTTTATCAGAACCGGTGATTACATACGGGGTGTATCGTTCGATACTTCAACTACCAATTCGGTGCTGAATGCATTTGGCGTAATTTATTTCCTGCATCAAAAAAAAGCGACAATGGCCTTGCTGTGCATGGCTATCCTATTGGTGACAGGCAGTAATGTTACTAATGTTATTTTATCCGTAGTCTTATTATTTATATTTTTTTTTCAAAGTGACAGGAATCAAAAAAGTCTGATTGTCATTTGCTTTCTCCTCCTCGTGATTTTTATGGTAAAGGTCTCGCCACAGAACAATCAATACATAGTTAATTATTTTGAAAAAATCCTTGACCCGGATAAGACAAAAAGTAAACTTCCTTCGCAGGTATTATCCATCAGGGAAACTCCGGATAGCATATTAAGTCCTGAAGACAGAAAACTAAAAATCGCCATTCTATCTCTCGATAGCTTACACCGCGCACAAATTGAAAAGCAAAATAGCAGTGCCACAACATCGATAGAAGCTACTGAAAAGCCTGTCATTCCCGGTGATAGTATACATACGCCGAAATTTCAACACGTGTCCTTCATAACGCCTGTTGAAGAAAATATGGTTGACTTTATACAAACTCATCCCTCAGAACTTCAAATATCATCTGACCACAATTTCCATCCCTTGTACCCGGGAAAACTAATTGCATGGCAACAAACTTTTGAATATTTAAAACAACACCCGGAAAAGATAATTACAGGTGCAGGCATTGGAAATTTTTCGTCCAAGCTTGCCTTTCGCACATCAGGGATAAAGGTTGCAGGATCTTACCCCGAAAGATTTAAGTATATCAGCAAGGCTTTTCTTGAGAACCACCTTGACCTGTACTTATATTATTTTAGCAAAGATGACGGGCTCCATTCTGTTGTAAACAATCCTTCATCAGTCTATGATCAGCTCCTTAGCGAATATGGAGTTGCAGGATTATTTGCCTTCTGCTTCTTTTACATAGGCTTTTTCCTCAGGCGGTACAACGTACTTACTTATGGTGTTTCATTGATCTTTTTGTTATCGGCAATTTTCTTTATTGACTATTGGTTTGAGCAGCTATCGATAGTGGTATTTTTTGAATTGCTATTATTTCTAAATATAAAAGAGGATGCTCAAAAGCTATGAAAGCATACCCCATAAAATTGAGCGTTTTGATGCCGGCTTATAACGCCGGCGATTATATCGCAGAAGCGATACATTCTGTGTTACAACAGTGCTTTACCGATTTTGAGCTTATCATTATAAATGACGGCTCTACTGATAATACCCAAGAGGTGATTCGTTCATTTGAGAATCCGAGAATTATTCTAATCAACCAGGAAAATCAAGGTATAGCCGCTGCCTTAAATACCGGCTTATCAAAAGCCACAGCTCCATACATAGCAAGATTTGATGCAGATGATGTTTGTCTTCCACGGAGATTTCAATCGCAATTTAATTTTTTAGAAAGCCATCCTGAATACATTCTTGTGGGTAGCGATGCAGAATATATTTCCGCAACAGGTGATCATCTTTTTAATTTCAAATGCATAGCACATACGCATGAAGAGATCATGGAAAAAATTTATTTCCGATGTCCATTCATTCATTCTGCAGTAATGTATAAAAGGGAGGAGGTAGTACAGGCAGGAGGATATTCTTTATATGCGCACAATTTTGAGGATTACTTTTTATGGATACAATTAAAAGCGTATGGTAAGTTTTGTAATCTTCCGGAGAATTTAATTAAGGTTCGTTTCAATCCATCATCTGCTACTATCGATGAAAAGTGGCGGGGAAGGGTTTTTAGAAAGAAGAAAAGACATGTGATAGAAAAAGAATCTATCACTAAAGAAGAAGGGGATGAGTTTCTTGCGATCATAAAAAAGCAAGAGGCAACTCATATAAAAGAAGGCGCCTACTACGCTTTGTGCGGTAAAAAATTTTTGATAGACAACTACCAGCCCCAAAAAGCAAGGCCACTACTCTCAAAGGCAATCAGTATTCATCCATACAGGTGGGACAACTATGTCTTGTATTTGCTTAGTTATTTTCCTGCACGTTTTATTGAATGGCTGCACAAATTATTTCTTACAAAATACAGTAATCAATGAGAGTAGCCCTCATAGCCCGCTCAACTTTGTTTACTGCTAAAGGCGGCGACACGATCCAGGTGGAGAAAACAGCCAAATACATGAACTGTTTAGGTGTACAAGCCGACATAAAACTTACTCATGAAAAAATAGACTATTCAGCGTATGATCTGCTGCATTTCTTTAATCTTATTCGACCAGGTGATATTTTACCCCACATAAGAGCAAATGCCAAACCCTTTGTAGTGACTCCTATAATGGTTAATTATTCAGAATATGACAAAGGCTACCGAAAGGGAATTGCGGGACGGCTATTTAGAATGTTATCGGCAAATCAAATTGAATATTTAAAGGCT
>JBBSBD010000258.1:0-8397 GCA_038251675.1 Chitinophagales bacterium
CCATCTAACGGCTTAGTTAGCCCGTATTTTGCCAAACTGTTTGTTATTCGAATTTGAAATGTAAAGTCTCAAATCATTTTTTAAAAGCAAACATCCATCCCAGCATTCATTATAATTTTCTGAGGAACTCTTCTTTATTTCATTTTTTTTATCAATCGGTATCGCAGGGGGTAAAAAGGAAAAAAGTACCAAACTTCCAGTTATCCACGGTGACCAGAATCTATAATAATTACCTGTTTCTTTGGCAAACAATGAAACCCGTCCTAATGAATCCAGAACTATTAGAACAGTATCGCCTTTAGAAGGCAGGGATGCCGTTAAAAATAAATCCGGATTGCTAAAAAGGTATCTATCAGTAGCGTCGGCAGCAACATATGCAAAAGTGGTTGTGTCTTTATATTCTACAGAAAGAAATTTAATATTTCCAAGACTATCATAATTGTTAACTACAACAAGTCCAACAAATTTTGAATTTGCTAATTCATAGTCTAAATTTAAAAATCTTGGACGGGCTATAGTCTGCATGCCAGAAAATAATATTATTAGAAACAAACTATATTTTAAAAGGGTTGCCATTATCTCGTATAACCGTAGGCATTGCCGATGGCAGGTTATTCAATGAACGTCCAGCCCGGAGCTACCGATGATTATAATTTATTGATGAAGTTAACAACAAAAGTTGATAAGAATTCCTTCGGCCCGAACACAAGATGACCGAAGAACTAAAGTTGATGAAATGCAGGTCAGTCCTGCATTTAGCAATACCAGTGTAAGCGGCTGTACTGTCAGTATACACCTAAACCAATCTGCTTTTCAATTTTCCATGTGTCGCCCTCTCGAAAGATAAGTATTAACTTTTCGTAACCACAAGTGCTTCCACAAACCCAATTCATTTTAAAAATTGCTAAGCCCTTTGCAGTGTCAGCATAAATTCTGGAAAAGTCAAAATATCCTAAAAACAATTGCTTACCAGTTTTTCCGAAACGATGTTCATATTTTGAATTATCAAATTCTTCCATCGTCATGAATTTAATATTCCCTTGTCTAAGGCTATCCAAGCGGTCGCTCAGTTGTACCGCAAATGCAGCCCGTATTAGTTTTGAGTAATCTGTTGGATTGACAATTTATTTTTGTTGGGTAGTATCTTTTGGCTTCTTCTTCATTAAATTATTGAGCAATCCTTTCACGGATTCTTTTGTTTTCTGCGTAGGATTTTTTGGAGTTGAAGAACTGTCTGCAAGAGCAGTTGTATCTTTTGTGCCCAACAGTCTTTTACGGAGCTCTTCTTTAGCTGCATCGCCCAATTGTTTTTTAATGGCGTTGAGTGTGTCTTTTACAACTGTTTTAGCGCTGTCAATTTTAGCCTGCGCAAATTCCTTTACCTGCTGTTGCATCTGTGCTGCGAGCGATTCACCACTTTGTTTTAAATCTACTTTAATAGAAGGACTCTTCATAGTTCCGCCCATGTCCAATTTAAGATTCACCGTTTCTCCCACATTCAGCGGAATACCTTTGGAATTTAATGCCGATGCCAGGTTATCCACCAACTGGTTTCCCTGTGCGCCCATCAATGCCCTGGGTAGTTTAAGGTTGATGTTGTAATCCAAAGTTTCATCAAAACCCTGCAAACCACCGATCTCCATTTCAATATCTTTTATTTTTACGGTAAATGGTTTCACCAAAACTTTTCCGTTGCTAAATTCAAAATACGTTTTCACATCTTTCAAAGAAATCTGTTGCAGTTGTGTTACATTCAATGTAGAAGCAATTTTATCAAGCGGGGCAAACTTGCTCAAAAAGCCTTCTATTAAAAGCAAATTTCCATTTCCCGAAAGCGTGCTCATATCTATACTCATGTCGCCACCCAGTTTTCCATTTGCCGAAAGAGCCGATGTTAATTTTCCTGACAAAAACTTCCCGATAGGCATCAGCTTCTGTACGGTATTAAAAGCGTAAAATGTTTTTTGAATATCTACTTTATCCACGTCGTAACTCATGGATATAGCGGGCTTATCTTTATTTTCTTTGGTACTGTAAGAGCCATTCATGGCGATCGATCCATCCAGCGCATCTCCGTGGATGTTATTCAACTTTACCTTTTCATCCTGTACCTGCAGCGATCCCGTTAAATTCTTTATGTCGATTTTATCATAATGCAACTGATCTACTTTTGTATTGAGAACAACATCAAGGTTGGCAGGTACTATAAACGGCGCAGAAGCAGGGGTTGCAACAGTCGTATCTGCAGCTACACCCATCCAGTCATTTAGGTTTATTTTATCAGCATTTATAGTAAGATCAGCACTCAGGGGTTTTCCGTTAAACATATAATTCAGCAGGTTGTTGATTTGGCCGCTGCCGGTAAAGTTGGTTTTCATGTATTGACCGCTCAGGTTAGACACATCAATTTTTGTAGGTGTAAACCGGGTATTGACTGTATTTATTTTTATGCCTGTTGGATAATCAGTGGAGATATAATTGAAGCGATCCAGGTCAACAGTACCCGCAGCATAAAAATTTTGATACTGCTGCTTTTCCAAATCATTTACATTCCCCTTGATGCTTACATCAGCATTCAACAACCCGGCGATGCTGGTTCCTTTCTCCAGTTTTGTATAACTCGCCACCTGAGACAGATCGAGTTTGCCTTTAGCCGCGGCATCTACAAACATTGCAGTTATTGGTTTCTTTACCAGCAACCTGAAATCAAAAGGCTCTTTATCTATTTGCAAATGGCCGTTGGTAATGTTTACTACCGTGTTATCGGTTTGCCCGTCAGGATTATCCACCACAGCTTTAAGATTAATTTGTTCAATTGCTTTTGGGAGATCAGTATATTTGAATGAACCATTTTTAATGATCATGGCTACATGATAACCCGGCATGGTGGAATCGCTGTAAACGCCTTTTACCATTCCTTCAAAATTGGCGCTGCCATTAGCAGTTACTTTATCAAAATCTTTTTTGTAAACTGCCGGTATTAATGATAATATATTTTTAAAATCAGTATCTGCAGATTTAAAATTGATATTCATACCATAGCCGTTAGCCAGGCTTTTAATAGAGCCGCTGCCATTTATTTTCAGCTCGTTTAATAAAATACCCAGGTTATCAAAACTGTACACACTGTTAGTATTATCAATCTTTATATCTGCATCTATATTGGTGTTTGCCTTGAATAGAAATGGAATACCGCCATAGACATAAGTTACGGCATCGGCGTGGGTCGTGGTGGCAAGTGTAAATAAATCAGCCGTAAAATCACCGCTGCCCGAATGATCAAGGTTTACTATTTCTGCACTCATATCGCTTTGCCTGTCGTCGTAATAGATATACCCATTCGTAATGGAATATTTTTTTAGCTGAAGATTAAATGGTTTGTTTTGAGAAGAAGTATTTGTAGCCGTTGTATCTTCTTTCGCAATATCCCAGTTGGCCAGCCCCTGTTTGTTGACCAGCGCATGGATGCGGGGCGCATCAAGGGACAGGCTGTAGATATCCATATTGTCTCCCCTTATGAAGCTCATGATGTCCACCGTAGCATCCAGCCTTTTTGCAGACAACAAAGTATCTGCTGCGAAATAGCCGGTACCCGTAACCTGCAGTTCATCCAGCCCGATACTCACTTTAGGGAAATGGCGAAAGAAAGAAATATCTACTTCCCTGAAATCAACTTTGGCGTTAATATTTTTATTGATCTCGGTCTTTACCAAAGAAACAATTTTACCTCTGAAAATATAGCCCGATGCAAATAGCAATACTATTAAGGACACCAGCACAATCAAAAATATTTTCAGGAATTTTTTTAGTTTTTTCATTTGGGATATTTGTTTAAGATTTTTGCAAACTTAAAGTACTTTATTGTAATGCGAAACAATCAGTAGGTGGATACTAATTCAGGAACTCCGCGAATGGCAGCAAACAACTTGCAAGCCAATTGCCTGCTTTTGATAACGAAAAACAGACATAAAACCCGGTATTGGTGTAGAGATTAATGAAGAGGCGATGAAGAAATATGCAATTCCGGGCATTCCTTTTTTTGAATAGAAAATGTTATCTAAATACAAATTGTGGCGCATTGCAATTTTATTTATTTCACAGCCCGGGAGTTTTTAAAAACAGCTTCAGCGAATCTCTGTCCCATCAATCTTTGCGACCTGGAATCAAAATGTACCGTATCCTTCATTGAGGTAAAGTCTGAGGTATTTATAATGTAAATATTTTCCACGTTATTAGAAAGAAGGTGCAAATCCCTGTTTACAGAATCTTTGTTTGGGTAATCAGATGGTTTGAGATAAGAGCCAAGTTCTCCCGCGTAAATAGGAAGCTCCGTGTCATTAATATCCGTTCTCAATTTTTCAAAAAATGTTTTTAGGCTTTGAAAAAAATTAATGTGACCTGTTGCAGTTGCGTTGTTTTCGCCCTGGTGCCAGATCATACCTTTTATCACTCCATACTCCGAAGCAGCTTTCGTTTTGTTTAATAAATTAGAATACAATTTTACTCCCCGATGCGTGGAATCGCCAAGCCATTGTTCAATAGAACTTCCACCTACAGCGCAAGGGATTAAACCAATTGTTATGTTCTTTCCGTATAATTCCGAAAGTGACTTTCCGAATGAAAGCCCGCAATCAAGCCCAGCCCTTTCAGGCTCATAGTAGTGCAAGGGTTCTTTTGCATAAATCCATTCGTTACTACTATTTAATGAAAGAACATACTGAGATGATATGGTATCCTGTGGTTCTACGATTCCCCGGCCGGCCATATTTGATTGCCCTGCTAAAATAAAAATGTAAAAATTTTCTTTTGATGGCATATTATTTACTTCCTCTTTTACATCCTTTATATTTTCTGCTTTGTTCATTGATATCTTTCGCGGTGAGCTACAACCAACGACAGCTAAGAGAAGTGCCAGGAATTTTATTTTCATTGTGCTAAATTGACTGCCTCAATAGTGAAGATAACAAAGGTTAAATTTATAATTTTACTTACATTCATACTCGTTTACTTTTAACCGCTTTTTCTAATATCTCAATTGCTTGCTTTATGAACCGACGCAATGCTGTAAAAAATCTTTTTGGTGTCCGGGCGAGATTTTCACCAAATAATTTTTAAACTATAAAGAAGTAATGGTGAAACCCCGACGAGTAAAAAGCATGTACTAAGTTACAGCCACTGTTAAAAATCTACAGAGGATTATAAAGGTGTAAGAACCTGTTAGTGGACTTCTGCCGAATTTGAGAAGTATTCAGCGTCAGGGTTCATCCTACTCACCTTGCCTGGCCATGAAAACTCTGCCGGGACGCGAAAAACTTACTAATAAAACACATTTTTACAGACGCCGGTTCTGCATCAGCCACCCAATGTTGGGTGTTCGTTGTGTTATCATATTTCATTTGAATTGCTAAGAGAGTAATTGGTAGATGCCACAACCCTCCACATAGGGTTGTCAAAGTAAATTACTTCAAATGTATGCTCCAAAATGATAAATGCTCCTACATATTTTAATATTGGATTAACTCTGCCGTTTTTCCATTTATCCCATATAAAAGAAATCAAGATCCAGCTATCCGCTAATACTACAGCAAACCAAATATCTGGTCTGTTTACTGAGGGAAAATAATGTCGAAAGCGAAACCAGGCTGGCCAAAGTACTACAAGTGTTGCTAAAAGCATTAACCGTTTGTGAGTCTCTCCATTTTTTCTATTTAGTACTCCTGCAATGACAATGCTGAGGAACATTATAGCAGAGGTTACAACACCCACGATTCCTGAAATTGCAGTATCTCCTAATCCTTGTTCTAGTTCTTTGTGTGCTGCATACATACCAACGGGCAACATTGTAGAAGCCGTGCCAAGAGCAATAACAACTCCTACAACTCCAAGAGTCCTATGAACGCTGTACTTTTTAAGATTGATTAATAATGTTTGAATGAAGAAAAGGATTATCCAGCTAAATGCAAAAGCTCCATGAATATAAACAACATTTGGAGCAGAAAAGGTGCCTGCAACAGATGGAGCAATAAAGGTCTTTGCAAAACCAGCAAGAACAGCAAAAAGGCCTATAATGGCAATCCAAAAAAAATAAGATGGTTTTAAAGTCTTAGTATTTGCCAACTATAAGCTGTTTTGCCACGTCCTGAAACGATAGGGCTTGGTGCTGTGCTGGAATTCAATACTCGTCCAGCCCAAACGTCAGCCCAATTGAAAAACTATAGATGAAGATATGTACAAAAGATGAACAATGAAAGTACAGCCCGGACTATAGATGATAGCGTTACAAACCATGAGAACATGCAGGTAGCCAGTATAGGAAAACATATCTTGAAGAGCTTCCGAATAGTGGGACAGGTTGTATGAATTGAGAGGTTTACAAACGGTTCTGTGAGGAGCAGAGGGTAAAATCCCCGCTTACTCCACTATCGGTAGTTTTTCGTTTCGTAAATAAAAGCTGTGATTGTTTTTATTTTTGTTTTGCCAAATTTTTCAATTCAAGTAAGTCTTTGTCACCTTTAAGTAAATAGTTGGCTTTACCGTCTTTGGCAAGTGCAAGTAAAAAATTGTCTTTAGGGTCTCTGCAAATAGTAATGATACTTTCAACTTCTATGAGGTCTATATATGGTTCAAATGTTGAAAGCATTTCTTCAAGCGCATTCGTTCCAAAATGTTTTTTGAGTCTGGTTTTTGGTATGGTCTGCTGAATTTCTGGTAAAAAGCTCTATGCTAAAAAGAAGTCTTGCCTCTTCGGTAAAGCAACCCCATCAATTAAATAAACTATTTTTATAACTCCGATCCCGAACTGCTATTTATAGCAGCAAACACACGACCCGGCGAGGGTGGTGAAACCGTTCTAATTCTATATAAAAAGCCGTCCCTGGTAAAAGACGGCTTTCTTTGTTGGAGTAACAATGTTATTTTACTTATCCCACCAAATTTTTGTACTCGATTTATCCGGCCCTCGCGCCGCAATCGCTGCATTTACATTATCTGTATTTACAGATAATTCGGAAGTAGCATACGTAAGCCTCCTGATGAAAGTTCTGTTTGGCACACCAGGATTGCCCGGTTTATTTTCTGCATATCTAAGCACCACGATTCGTTTTTCTCGAATCGGAATAGAGAATTTTTGACAAGAATCATTGCTTATAAAATCCTTCTTATGCAGCTTTACTCCTTTTCCTTGCTTGAAAATATAGTTTAAGGGAACAATGGAACATCGCTAAAAAAAGTAAACATTATATTTAATAAAAAGCCTTTGCCCGGAACGCTTTATCACTATAAGATGCAAGAAGGTTGGATTAATATCTCCACACAATAGGTACAATTAAAATTTAGGAATTTGCTTTTTTTACTTCATACTTATGATGTGATTGTTCATCCACATACAATTTATTTACAACAGTCATTATTATTGCGACAACAGGTGTCGCAAGTAATACACCCCAAAAGCCTCCCAATAAACCCATAGCTACCTGCCCGAAAATAATAAGCGCCGGAGGTATGCTTACCATCTTTTTTTGAATGAGCGGTTGCGTTACAGCGCTTTGCACTACCTGGATAAGCGTGTACAGACACAGCACGAGAATAGCTGTGGTTGTGCCTTGCATAAGGCCTATTAACCCTGCAGGAATCAGTGCGATGATGGGACCAAAGTTCGGTATGAAGTTTAATAATCCGGCTATCAATGCGAGTGTCAGTATCAGTGGCATTCCCAATGCCCACAGTCCTAAGCCGGTAAGCACGGCAATAAATAAAAATCCAAAAAGTTGCCCTTTGATCCAGTTTTTTAAAACATTATGTATTTCGTCTAACAGTTCTGCGCCTTTGTCTTTTGCCTTTGGAGGCAGCAGATGCACGATGCCTTTTTTATAGGTGAAAGGGCTGGCGATAAAAAACATTCCGAGAAGTAATATGATATACACATCACTTAAAATGCCGAAGGTTGAAGAAAAAAACTTTTTAACTATTGACATTGTCTTCTGCGAATTCCCCGTAGAATTCAGGTAATCTAATGCCTTACTTCCAACGGCGCTTCTTTGAAGGTAGGCCTTAGCGTTATCAATAGTCTTTGGCAATGTATCTGTCAATGAGGAAACCTGTTGCTGAAGCCTTGCACCAACAAACCAGAAAAAGAAGACAAGTAAAACAATATTGATTGTTATTGAGAGAGCAAGGCTCCACCCATCGGAAAGGTGCAGGTATTTTTTAAAAAAGCCGGCACAGCCATGAAAATAGATCGCAAATAAAGCGCCCGCCAATGTGAGCAACAATACACTGAATAAAGCTTTGAAGAGCAACAAAAGGATTACCACGAAACCAACAATGCCCGCGGCTATCCATACTTTTTTTGAATAAGATAATTTGTCTTGAGATTGTTCGGTGTCTATTTCAGGCATA
>JBBSBD010000259.1:0-8340 GCA_038251675.1 Chitinophagales bacterium
AAACAGCAATGACTTTTGGAAATATTGCCACGGTAGAAAATATGTATGGCCATGCACAACGTACCTCTATACAATTGGCATACGGAGGAGAAACCAGGGGTGGAGAGGAAGTACTACAGATATGTGAGGAAAATGCAATACCTCTTATCCCTTACTTCTCGTTATTCCAGTCAATGCCCAAAAAGGATGAAAGGATTTCAACTATTGCAAAGAAACATAACGCCACCGAGGCCCAGGTCAACTTAGCATGGTTACTGCATCATTCTCCCTGGATATTACCCATACCGGGCACTTCATCACTACAACATTTTGAAGAGAACTTAAAAGCAACTGAGATACAATTGAGCGAAGAGGATATGAAGTTTCTTAACCAGTAATCATTAAATTGTAATATGGCAAATAATCAACCTCACAGAATTAAATCCATAAGTGAGTTTCACCAGGTCAGGGGATTACCCAAGCCGGAACATCCCTTAATCAGTGTGGTCAACCTGGAAACTTTTCAGCATTTGCATGATAGTGAACCGACAAGTTGGGTACTGGATTTTTATTCCATCTCTGTTAAAAGATGTTTGAGCTCTAAATTTAAATATGGCCAGCAGCAATATGATTTTGATGAAGGCGTCATGTTCTTTATCGCTCCCGGCCAGGTTTTTGGAATTGAGGTTGATAATAATTCAACTTCAAAACGTTCAGGATGGATATTGCTTGTGCACCCTGATTTTCTTTGGAATACATCCTTAGCCAAAACCATAAAGCAATACGAATATTTTGACTACTCAGTACATGAAGCCTTATTTCTTTCGCAGAAAGAAGAAACAACGATCATTAGTATCCTGCAAAACATACAGCAGGAATACCACTCCAACATTGATACATTTAGCCAGGATGTAATTATTGCCCAGCTTGAATTATTGCTGACTTATGCTGACAGGTTTTATCATCGTCAATTCCTAACAAGAAAAATAACCAACCATACCATCCTTGATCGCCTGGAAGAAATTCTTGCAGCATATTTCAATAGTGATGATTTGATACAAAAAGGATTGCCTACTGTTCAATACATTGCCGATACATTAAATGTATCGACCAATTATTTAAGTGGATTACTGAAAGTATTAACGGGCCAAAGCACCCAACAACACATACACGATAGATTAATAGAAAAGGCAAAGGAGCAGCTATCCACTACTGATTTATCAGTAAGCGAGATTGCTTATGAATTAGGTTTTGAGCATCCACAGTCGTTCAGTAAATTGTTCAAGACAAAAACAAAATTTTCTCCGTTAGAATTCAGGCATTCGTTCAATTGAAAAAATGACTATGAGTGAATACTGCCCGCGATAAGTACTACTTTCTAAATTTAGTTTTTCTTTTTTGTGTGCTTGTACTTTTCGTGAATGATCATTACCTCAAAATAAAATTCTCAAACTGGCTAACCGACAAACTCTCTGACGCCGCAGGAATAATCATCCTTCCATTGTTGCTCGCTTTTTTGACAGCATAGTGCCTGTTGACTCTTTCGCTTTAGCAAGAGTGCCTGGTTTGAAAAAAGAAAATGCGCAGTATTACCGGCTGAATAGATTAATTATTGAGAAAGACACTTTGAAGAATTTAGATTTCACCATGAGAATAATCAAAGAGGGAAAAACTAAAAATTTACTTTAACGGAATGCAGGTAGCAGAAGACATCAGCGATTATAAGTTAGAACGGAAAGTAAGAGACTATTACAAACAAATTTTGTTTAAGGCGTTAAAGAACAAATTGAAATAAAAAAGAAGCAGGTTGCTCTTTAGAGCCCGGGGTATCAAAAAATTACATAGACGGTAAGGCAGATATCTACTCTTTTTTGTAACTCCGCACAAGTAGGAATATATTTACGTGAATCATCAAATCCACTTTTTTTCATGAAAAGAATATTTATAATAGCATTGGTGCTAAGCGTAATGCTACAAGGTTTTGGCCAGCAGGCCGGCCGTAAGATTGACACATTGATAAATGCTTATGCAAAATTGTATAAGTTCAATGGATCGGCGTTAGTTGCAAAGAATGGAACCATCCTTATAAATAAAGGCTATGGTTACCGCAATGCTGCCGATAAAGTGTTGAATGATAAACAAAGTATTTTTCAACTGGGTTCTATTACCAAGCAATTTACTTCAACCGTGATATTGAAACTGCAGGAAGAAAAGAAACTAAGTGTGTCGGATAAACTTAGTAAATATTTTCCGGCTTATCCCAAAGGTGATAGCATTACCATACAACAATTATTAACCCATACATCAGGAATTTACAGCTATACCAGTGACGAAAAATTTATGGCCAACGAAATTACCAAACCGGCAACCCGTGAAAAGATGATGGCTTTGTTTAAGGATAAACCCCTTGATTTTTCGCCGGGCACTTCCTGGAATTATTCTAACAGCGGCTACTCCCTGCTTGGCTACATAATTGAAGATATTACAAAGATGACTTACGAGAAGGCCGTACGCAAATATATATTTACGCCGGTGCGTATGGCGCATAGCGGCTTTGATTTTACTCATTTAAAAAGTGACAATAAAACGGTAGGATATTTCAATCTAAACGATAAACAATCCGCACCGGCACCTATCGTGGATTCAACAGTGTCGTTTTCCGCAGGTGCTATGTATTCTACTACCGGCGATCTGTACCTTTGGCACAAGGCGCTGGAACATAATACTGTCTTATCGAAAGCACAGCAGGAAATGGCATATACTCCCGTTCGGAATAACTACGGCTATGGTTGGGGGATAGATAGTATAGAGGGCAAAAGAAGAGTGGGCCACGGAGGTGGCATCCCCGGGTTTATCACAAATGAATCGCGTGTTCCGGAAGACGATATAGACATCATATTGCTGAGCAATGCTTCTGATCAGTCGCTGGAAGATATTACCAACAGCATCTACGCAATTCTCTATAACAAACAATATGAATTGCCGAAAGAAAGGACAGTAATAAAACTTCCTGAAGAAACATTAAAACAGTATGAAGGCGAATACGAGATACGCCCGGACCTGCATGTAATTATGACTATAAAAGATGGTGAGTTATTAGCTTCACCTACCGGGCAATCCCCGAAAAACCTGCATGCGGAAAAGGAAGATTTTTTCTTTGAAATGGAAGAGGATGTGCAAGTGGAATTTACCAGGAACGATAAAAAAGAAGTAGATGCTCTTATACTTTACCAGGGGGGACGACAAATGCAGTGTAAGAAAATAAAATAAGGGTTACGATTATATGTGTGAAATATGCGTCTTTCACAATTAAATCATTCTTGTGTGAATGCAAATACTTTTTTTGAATTTTAGAAGTCTACTATGGCACCTACTACATTGACAGCACTGTTTTGCTTTTTTTTGATATTTATGAGCTGTACTTCGCCCTCGAATGAAATAAATAAGGCATTTCAAACCGTTAATAATTCATTTGAAAAGTCCGGTGAATATTTAGACGACTCTATCGGTAAATTATATGCTTCAATAAAAGATAGCGGCCAACAAAAAATGGCGCTTGTGTCGAAAGCTGATACATTATTTTACATAACGAACAATGCCATTGCATTTATTGATAGTTTGAAACAGGCGCTGGCATTACAAGATAGTTCCGGCAATAATATAATACTTACCTCAAAAATTTTGGTAGCAACCAAAACGAGTGAGTTGTTAAAAAGTAAATTAATTCATGTTTATAAATTTGCGCATTCTGTTTTAACTGATAGCGTTGACAGAACAAATCTTGACAGTATTTCTCATTCTATAGCCGAACTGCAACGTGATAAAGATTGGAGCAGAAAATATTTTGACGTAACGCCACCGGTTGCTGCCATTACCATCCTGGCTAAGTTTGAGAATGACTGTAAAAATTCAGCTATTATTGGAATGCAAAGCATTCAACAACAAGTGACAGGCCAGGAACAATAAAAACATCACGGACCTGGAAACAAAAAAGCCCCGGAATTATCCGAAGCTTTTATAGAGTAACCATGCTAAAGAATTAGTGTAATCGGAAAGACGACGCGTGCCTGCAGGTCAATCGTATTCAGGTTATCGTATCCATTTTTTTATACGGGTCGTACTCATGAACAGCACCGATTTTATTCCGGAGCTGTCATTTATAATGTGGAAAGAAATGACAACAGAACGTATTAGAAATACGTGGGTTTAAATAAAAGCTGATTAGTCAATTTTAATCTCAATGTCATATTTATCTAAAAGGCCAGTCACTGCCGGGAGCGAAAATTTTGCTTTTTTAATACGGTTTTTAGCAGGATCAATTGAGTAGTGGTAAGCCGTTGTGAAATCAGATTTCTCTAAGTTAGTGTCATCGAAAATACTTCCGGCCAGGTCGCAATTGTCGAACAGACAACTTGACAAGTCGCATTCGGTAAAATCATTTTTATGTAAGACGCAATTTTTGAAAAATGTCCCTTTTATTTTTGTCTTATAGAACGATGAATGATTAAGCTGACAATTATCGAACGAGAATGAAAGCCCTAACTCCTTACAAGCATCGAAATGAAGGCCCAACATTTTGCAGTCTTTAAATTTTGTATCCCGGAAAGTAGTTTTTGTGAGTGTGGCCAAACTCAAATTACAGCCGTCGAAAACACAATCTACAAACTTAAATGCGGAGAGATCACTGGCAGCAAAATTGCAATTACTAAAAATGCAATTTTCATATTCACCACTCGCCAAAGAGGTTTCTGTAAAATCTTTCGAGGTGAAAGTTTTGTCTTGTATGTAGATTTGTTCCATGATTTTGATGTAAGTTAATAAACATGAATAATGTTGTCAATGTTTTGCAGAGTAAATCAAAGCATTTCACATGCAGTCCAGTTTATCAAGAAGAAAATTTATTAAAACCTCCGCAGCGTTGTTGCTTGCACGTAAGGTCGATCTTTCACCTGGTGTAATAAACGTAAACGGAAGGATTGCTGCAACAAGGCTGTTCTTTACAATCTAAGCTGCAAAATGTGCCAAAGCCGGAGTTTCATTTTTACTCTTCATCCATTTCCAGCAATAAATTTGCTATCAAAGCGGTCCATCCCGTTTGATGAGAAGCCCCTAAACCCTGCCCTGTGTCGCCGTGAAAGAATTCATAGAATAAGTGATGCTCTTTAAAATGATCTTGTGACCAGCAAGATTGATCGCTGGCATGATATTGATATTTTCCACTGTCATTTATTTCAAAAATTTTCAAAAGACGCCTGGTAAGCTGGTTAGCAATTTGTTTTAAATTCAACTTTTCTCCCGAACCAGCCGGAAATTCAAACGTGTACTTATCTCCATAATATTTATAGTATTTTCTAAGGGAATTAATAATCAAATAATTTAATGGCAACCAAATGGGCCCACGCCAATTGGAATTTCCGCCAAACATGGAACTCGAACTCTCCCCGGGCTCATACTGAATACTGTAATTGCTGCCCTGGTAACTGAATTCATAAGGATTATCCTGGTGGCTTCTTGACAATGAGCGTATGCCGTAATCTGATAAAAACTCAGCTTCATCCAAAAGCCTTTTTAGCAGCTTTTCAAGCCGGTCATCTATCATGATTGCGAATAAATAATTGCCATCCTTATTCTTGTTTTCAATACCCGAAATGATTTGGGTGAGATCCGGCCTGGTAAGTTTAATAACCTGTAACCTGGTATTAAATTGTCGCAGGTTTCTAAACACATTGCCGTTTATAATTTCCACAGCAAGCAAAGGAATAATGCCTACCAGCGAACGGATTTTTAAACGCTGGCTTGCGCCGTTTGCAAATTGAATAGCGTCATAATAAAACTCGTCTTCTTCGTCCCAAAGAGAAATATCTTTTTTTCCTATGTGATGCATAGCCCAGCCAATATTAAGAAAGTGGCGGAAAAATTTTGCAGCGGACTCTTCATAAGCCTGGTTGTGCTGAGCCAGTTCCAGTGAGATGTGCAGCATATTGATAGCATACATGGCCATCCAACTGGTAGCATCAGATTGCTGAAGTTTGGTAATCCCGTACGGCATGTGATTTCTATCGAATACTCCAATATTATCCAGGCCAAGAAATCCGCCTTCAAAAATATCCGTGCCGCTGGCATCTTTTTGATTTACCCACCAGGTGAAATTCATCAGTAATTTTTGAAAGGCCCTTTCCAGGAAGTCCCAGTCAGGGATACCTGTTTTTTTCTTGTCTGCTTCATACACGTACCACACGCTCCATGCATGCACAGGAGGATTCACGTCGCTGAAATTCCATTCGTAAGCGGGGATTTGCCCGTTGGGGTGCATATAATATTCCCGAAGTACCACGGACAACTGCTGCTTGGCAAAGAACGGATCAATGTGAACGAAAGTTGCTGCGTGAAAAGCGAGATCCCATGCGGCGAACCAGGGATATTCCCATTTATCCGGCATCGAAATTATATTACGGCATGTGAGGTGTTGCCAGTCGTAATTTCGTTTATGCGGACGGTTAGGAGGAATTTCACCCGGTTCCCCGAACAGCCATTTAAATACGTCCAGGTAATAAAATTGTTTAGTCCATAGCAACCCACTTACAGAACTGCGAAGGAGAGCCTTATGTTCCGGGGATAGTTTTTTTGGAGCAAGCTCCTCGTAATATTGATCCGTATCTGACAGTCGTTTTGAAAAAATTTCGTCAAACCCCGACCACGGGTCTTTCATTTCGCTTTTGGTTAACCTTATTTTAAAAGTTGCGGATGCTCCCGGTTTTATTTTCTCTGTAAGCCATATAGCAGCCCTGGTACCTCGCTTCTCAGGATTAACGGTGTTCTCATCATCTACCACATAGTTGTTGATGCCATCTTTTACGTAGGGAAATTTGTTTGGCCTGTTGTACATCCGTTGGTCATTGGTCTCATTTTCACAAAACAATTGCTCACCTCCCTGGTGATGGAGAAAAAAATTACCATCCCGCGATGAAGTTGTTTGCAGGCAGTTGGGTGAGACAGCTGAAATTTCGGGTTTGCTAAACCGTGAGTTATGTCTCCAAAAGTTTCGAAACCAAAGGTGAGGCAAAACATGAATTGCAGCCACCTCTGGCCCGCGATTATACACGGTAACTTTCATAAGAATATCATTCCATTCATCTTTCGCATATTCAATGTAGCAATCGAAATAACGGTTGTCATTGAATATGCCTGTATCGAGCAGTTCATACTCGGGGCTCCGGCGGTCTCTCTTATTTTGCTGCACAAGATCCAAATAAGGAAATACTTCCTGCGGATATTTATAAAGGAATTTGCAATAGGAGTGCGTAGGGGAGGAATCAAGATGAAAATAAAGTTCCTTTACATCTTCTCCATGATTGCCCTCATCATTGGTGAGGCCAAAAAGCCTTTCCTTTAAAATGGGATCTTTCCCGTTCCAGAATGCAGGAGCCAGGCACAAGATCTGGTCGCTGTCACAAAATCCGGCAATTGCTTCTTCGCCCCAGCGATAGGCATAGCTTCTTGCGAGATCGTGGTTTACGTAATTCCAGGTATTTCCATTCGAACTATAATCTTCTCTAACCGTCCCCCATTGGCGATCGGAAATATAGGGCCCCCATTTTTTCCAGTTTTTATTATTATTTGAACGGGACAACCGATCCTTTTCTATGTTACTTTGCATTATATATCAAAATCTTTAATCTGTTTATATAGGCAGATTATTTTGCACTAATATATACTTTAGAAAATTATTGATTATATATTATTTATAATAATATAATTGTAAATGATATTAAATATGCCAATTATTAATTTGATAATTAACTATTAATGAAATAGCATGAACTTTTTAGTTTAGAATTTTCATAAAATTATGAAGCCTAAAAAATTGGAAAATTTATGTATAATTGATATTCAGATAAGGCAACTAATATGTAAATAATATCAGGGTTTTTGACGCAATAGCTTGTAACAATCATACGCGGAAGCATCTTTATGAGTATGCATAGCTGCCATGCTATTTAATCAAAAATTTTAGCGGGATTCAAAATACCTCTCGGATCAAAGGCTTTCTTAATACCTCTTAGTATTGAAAGATGATTTTCCTTAAAAAATAATTCCATAAAGGGTTTCTGTAAATAACCTATACCATGCTCGGCCGAAAGCATGCCGCCAAGTGATTGTACTAACTTGTAAATTTCCCGCTTGCCCTCTATACTCCTTAATCGCCATTCTTCTGTAACCGGTTCTTCGCTGATGATAGAAAAGTGGATATTGCCATCGCCAATGTGCCCCAGGTTACTCGTTTTTAGGCCCAGTTCGTCGCCAATCTTTTTCACGCCTTTTAATAAATCAGGCAGTTTAGTCCGGGGTACAACGGTATCT
>JBBSBD010000260.1:0-8339 GCA_038251675.1 Chitinophagales bacterium
ATAACCGATAAACTTTTCACTCATTCTCTGTGTATATTTCGAAACGAAAAAGTTTTTAAGCGATTTCCTAAATAATCCATGCAGTATATTGAGCCTGCCGTCGTTCATCATTGGCCATTTGCTAACAACCACGAGATGTGTGATTGTTGCATATTCAATTTTTTTTTTCATACAAAATTCCATGAACTCCATTCCCTCAACATTATTTCCCTGTGATATTATTGCTAAGCAAGGCCGCCTTTTTTCAACAAACTTTTCAAGATTATCAACTGCCTTAAATTCTTTCAATCCTGATTTATTGATGGCCCGTTTCAATAATGGAATTTTATCAAACCGCTTCGAAAGGTCAAAGAATAATTTCTCTTCGCTTATAAAATCCCGAACAAGTGTGAAATCATAGGCGGCCACAGCACTTACGTTGAATCCAAGTTCTGCAAGCTGTTTTGCAGCTTGTGTCCAAAGTATTTCACTCCCTCCCCATATACTGTTTGTTGTAAAAAATATTATGCTTTTCTTGCTCATCTTTCGCAATTATTCACACCATCCTAAATAATAGAGTGACTTGGTTTTTAATTATACTATTTTTTCACGCCCCCTTACAAAGGTGAGGACAGGTCTTTTTATATGTTCAGCAGTGGCAATGTGCGTTTTGTGCCTTGCACGCCTTACAGATAAAATGATGTTCACGATTGCCATTAAGCTAATGGAACTTAAAATAATAATCTCAGGATGCAAGTTCCGCAGAAGAAATACAAGCAGCAATGAAATAATATTTATTGATAAAAGGATGTATGTTGCCTGCAGATGAGAAAAATTTAAGTCGAGAAGAAGGTGATGAATATGATTGCGGTCGGCAACAAACGGAGAGCCGCCCCTGGCAATTCTTAATACAAAAACACGCAACGTGTCATATACGGGAACAATCAATAAGCCCAGCAATATTGCCGGCCCCGGCGAAACGACAGGCGAAGCCGTTACTCCCTGGAACGAATTGAATGATTCCAAAAAATGGATAGAAAAAATGGCTATAAAAAATCCCAAAAATAAAGAGCCGGTGTCACCCATAAATATCTTTGCCGGAGTGCGATTATAAAATAGAAAACCAGCAACACAGCCACATAGCGCTTCCGCCAAAAGCATAAAACCCGGTTCGCTAATTTCATAAAAATAAAATGCGAAGACAGAGCATGCCAGTAACACAATACCGGCAGCAAGGCAATTAATACCATCAATCAAATTAATTGCATTAATAAGAGAAATGATAAAAAAAACAGTTATCAAAACACTCCCAAAAAATGGTAGTTCAAAAATACCAAACAGCCCATAAAAGCTTGTAATGCGAAAATTTGTACATAAAGCGATGATGAATGCAATTACCAACTGAACTGCAATTTTTTTTACGGGACCTATACCTGCCAGGTCATCGGCAAGGCCTGTCATAAACAAAAGAAAAGAGCAGAAAATAATGTAATTTATAAATGGAATGTTTACAATAAAAAGCAACATACAGCAGGCCAGCATCATTGAAGCAAATATTCCTATACCGCCAAGGTTTGGCGTACGGTCTATATGTATCTTTCGCAAATCTCCCGGCTCATCGAACAGGTTTTTTTGATGTGATACATGGATGATTTTGCGAACAAAATACATAGCTATTATTAACGCCGCAATAAAAATCAAAAATCCGTTAACTAACATTTTTTAATTTAATTTTAAAACTAAAGTATATGGAAACTAATCACAACAACTGCACATTATATAAGAATTAAGTTTTCGTTAAGCGGTCATAAAAGGCAATTTAAAGAGCCAGCTGCGCTTCATATTGATAAGTATTTGCCGACGTTTTCAGCAGTATGATTTGCCAGCAAATAATTATAAATGTTTTGAGAAATCTTTTTTGCCATTGTTTCATTATTAATAACCTCCGATATTCTAAAAATGTCTTCCTCTATTTTTCCTGTCAAATAAAACCCGTTTTGCTTTTCTCCAATAATTTCAGGTACGGCATTCGCCTTACTGGTAAAAGGTATTGTACCATATTTCATTGCAGATAAAAGGCTTCCGCTAAAGGGGGAATAAAATTGGTAGTCTTTAAAAGGCAACAGCGAAAAGGATGATCGGGCAAACGTTTCTGCAAGCTTTTCTTCAGAAACATAATCTAAGTAGTACACATTTTCTGTGTATGTTTTTTTTAAAATATCATGATATCTTTTTTCTACGCCAATCGCTTCACCTATCACATAAAAATTTATTCCTGGTGATGTTTGCAATAATTTTTTATGAAGAAGCAGCGCATATTCAATGCCTTTATTTTTCCCTATAAAACCGAAATAAATTAGATTTTTATTCTTTAGCTCATTCTTCACTATTTCTTTTTCATCAATGATATGCGGCAGATATTTTACATTGTCAACTTTGTATTTGGATTTTACTTCCAGCAAGCCTTTCCGGGTTAGTACATAAATACATTTGATCTTACTAATATACCTGCCGGAATTTCTAAAGCGGCTTATATATATGTCATAGAATTTCGAGGCTTTATTTAGCAGGCTGTTATTAAACTCTTTGAAAGGGTATTTTAACAACGGAGGATCATGTAGCGTAACAGCGATGTTTTTATAGCCGGCATTGATCATTGTTATCAATATTTCAATCTCCCTCGTTTGAAAAATACCTATTTCAATATGCACATGATCTTTCGAAGACACACTTGTCAAAATATTGGTAAGGCTTTCCTTGCTATCCAAAAAAAAATAGTCTCTTTGCTTCAAAACCAGGCGGTAGAAATCGTTTGAATATTTAGATATGCCTGACCGGGAATTTTTGGTACTGATATAAAAATTTTTCATAAATATCAGTTCTCGTTTTCATTAGGAACAGAAAATAATCTCACCGGCGAAATAGCCTGAGGCCTTTCAATATTGCCGGCATTTTTCAGGGAAGCAATTTTATTATTCAATTGCCGGTAATTTTTTCGCATACGCCAAAGCTGGCTAATGTATGCCCGGTTCCAGTTCAGGTAAATAATTCTGCCATATTTCTTGGGAGGTAAAATGAAATATTTAATTAGGCGGTATAAACTCAATAAAAAATGGTAGATCCATATTGTTATTTTCTTATGAAAATAACGTTCGGTAATATTAGCGTAATACAAATTTCTGACGGGCCCGTCATTTCCAAAAGAAGCGATTAGCTTTTTCAAATAGGTAAACGTCAATCTTTCTTTTGGTAAAAAATGAAAAAATTTCAGCTCCTCTGAGTAGATCAGTTTATAGCCCAACAATACAAATGCGTAGGTAATTTCTGTGTCTTCCGCTGAACTGAGTTTAGTGGCAGTACGACCGGTTAAAATTGATTTATAGCCCGAATTGTAAAATGCTTCAAGTACTTGCTTACGGACAGCTAACCCGGCGCCATATAAATTCAAAATCCTGCCATTTTCACTATTTATTTCCTGTGTGCCTAAAGCGAATGATTCCGAATACATGTAAAACCAAAAGGGTTCCTCACCTTCAAAAACCGGGATGCCCATCCCACCGCAGGCCGCCACATTTGGGTCCTGTTGCATTAATTCATATACATCCTGTACATAATTTGGCGCAAGCCAATTATCATCATCACAAAAAATTAATATGGAATATGCGGCAACTGACACGCCTTTCTTTCTTGCATGTGACAGGCCGGCAACCGGCTCCTTCACAATTCTTAGATTAATTTTTGAAGCCGCGTCTATCCATATCGCCTCCGCTATATCGGCAGTTCCGTCCGTTGATTTATTATCTACAATAATTATCTCCCAATCAATGGCTGAATTACACTCCTGCTTTAAGAGAGCATCTAATGTTTTTTTTAGCCTTTTTGAGCTGTTGTAGCAGCAAATAATTACAGATACTCCTTTTGTAGTGTTATTTTTCATGAAGCTGTAACCGGCTGTGGTATTGATTTTATGATTGTATTCTGGCCTTGTAATTTCAGTTCCAGTTTGAGACAATTCCGGTTGATTGCACCATTAATATATTGCCGGTTAATGTCTTTCATCCAGCCCCATTTGTTGAAATACCTTATGGATGAATTTAGATGATACCGGGTTAATTTAAAGGTTTTATAAGATGCCTTACTATAACCATGAATTATGGAAACCTGCGGATAATAAACGGTGCGATAATATTTATTGATCCGGCGGCAGAGATCTGTATCTTCCATATATAGAAAATATTGCTCATCAAAAAGGCCAATGCTGGAAAATACTTCTGTTCTGACAAACATAAAGCAACCGGAAAGATTTGGCACATCCATAATTGCGTTATAGTTTTTATCTCTCAACTCATACTTTTCCAGTTGCTTATTTAGAACAACTTTTAGCGGCGCCGGTAAAAATCTTCTGAGAAATAAATCGACCGGCGAGGGAAGCCTCTTACATAAATATTGCAAGTCACCATTTTTATATAAAACCTTTGGCATTACCGAGCCCACGCTTCTGTTTCGTTCCATAAATAAGAAAAGATCATCCAGTATCTCTGTCTTAAATTCAATGTCAGGATTTAGAATGAGGTGGTACCGTGAAACACCGATTGCCCTGCGGATAGCGACATTATTAGCTGCCCCATAGCCAAGGTTTTTACCATTGAAAATGTACTCAATGCGTGGAGATAAAAATTTGTAGCGCAAAGTATCATCTTTGGAATTATCCACCAGGAATAGCTTTACATTTTTAGTACATTTTAAAAAAGATTCAACAGCCTTTTTAACCTCTTCTATTGGATTATGATATAAGACTATGGAACAGGTGATGTCGAACATTATCTTAGATTTAGTTATTTACAATTGATTCTGTTTATAAGAGAATCCGAATGCGGCTTCGTTACAAACCTTGCGTTTAGAAAAAAAATACTGTGCTGTTCTTAATCTTCTTTATCGGCAATAGTGTAAAAAGATTATTGACGGGATTGAAGGAATAAAAGCCTGGCCCGTCAAGGTTTTCGTTCAGCGCAGAGCCATTAATTCCAATAGAAATATTGGGGGTAACTTTCACTTCGAAATATTGATTTAGGGTTACTAAAGAGTTTCATCAAAAATGTCCTGAACTGCGAGCTGACCTCGAAATTTGCCGGAAATTTTATTCAGGAACGAATTACAATATTTACAAAGGATAATTTGATTTCGACTGAAAGATCAGATGTTAGCTTTAACTAAACGTTACCAAAACGTTACTAATTGATATTGCACACAATAAATAATAAATGATAACGCTGGGTTAATAATTCTCGGAATTATGTCCATAAAATGTGGAGAATGTCTGTTGTTAAAACTTTAAATAATAAAAAATATTATTACTGGAAAATGTTGACTTATAAACCGATGGCACCTATCGTCCAATCTTAAAAACTCCATTCAATTATAAGAGTTAAGATCAAATTCATCGAAAGAATTAATAACAATGTAATATTAGTTCAACCAAAAAATTTAGTAGATAACATAGTTTTACCCCCAAGATATTTTGTAATCTCAATAATAAAATCACTCCCTAAATGGCAACCGTTAATTTTCTACAAAAGACAACAGCATTATTTTCTCTAACAATAATTTTTTCGATTGCATCCAAAGCTCAATTGAACGTTCAGAAAATTGATTCAGCTACCAAAAGGGAAATTGGCATTACTTCAACAAATGCGATTACTGAGTTAGCCTATGCTATCAAGCCTGATTCATATTCAAATTCCTTTGCAAAAGAAAAAAAGGCATTTTTAATAACGTTGGAAAAAGTTGCTTCAGTACCAGAAATGGCAAGGCAGGTTGACATTCTCGCTAAATCTATAAAGCCAGGTAAGTTCAGAAAGGGCATATCCGTAGCCAACCTTATTGAAAGTCCCAAAAAAATATCTTCTAAAAAAATGGTTGCAGACCTGCTCAAAAATCTGGAGGCAGCATTAAAGCCTGAAGCATTTTCCCCCTTTTGGACGTTGCAAAAAAATGAATGGTTAAAAGAAGTAAACAGCATGAATTAATAGCCACATTTTTGTTATCAAAACGGTGCCTTTAGAAATATTTACTACCTGAAAAAAGCATTCCGATAAAATAATTTTTCAATGCCGCAGCATTGTTATCTATGCTTAATGTCTTTTATTCGACTAATCTTTTCCGTTAGTACCATTCTTTTGATTATGCTTAAAGGTTGTTTCTACGCTGATTGATATTTTCATATATGGCACCAAATTTTTGCCATAAAATTTTATCTGAGAAAAGGGTTGAGAAAAGCTTTTTTTAAACCCCTGCTGAAAAATATGCGATGATTTACTTACCGGATTATTCAATTGCTTTTTCTAAATATGATAATAAAATCTGCCCCTTAGGTTATGTTCCCTTTTAGGTTTTTTGAATTACCGGGAGCTGAGTAAATGAATTTTGATTTCTTTCAATTAGTATAATACTATCCGAATAAGCTGCTAAGGCTAACTCATTATCTATGAGGGCTGATTTACTAATGTTCAGTTAGAATAATACCAAATATTTAGAATAAACAATCAGGCAGTTCTTAGTATAAAAAAATTAGTTCTATTATTTTCAAATTATCGTAATGCCTGCGATATTTAAAACCGGCCGTTTCAGAAGTTTTTTAAAAAGAAAAGAGACCAGTATATACCGGTCTCTTTTAAAGTACTTATTAGAAAATAAAATTGTTATAAGCAATTAATTTAAAGCTATCGAAATCCAAGCTGAGTTTGTCCAAACATCTGTGCTGATAACTCCGCCACGCTCAGTTGTTCCTACAAACGGTAAACCGTAAGTGGCAAGATTTATTCCACCGGTTTTGGAAGGCGAACTATTTTGATTCTGCAATTGAGCCCCTAAATTAAAACTGGCGAAAGTAGCTAACGAAGTATTGCCAATGCCACCCAAATAGTTGATTAGATCGGTAACAGTTTTACCTGTTGGCAGAGAAGCAGGTGATCCGTCGACGATAGGGTTGCTGTCGTCATCATCTGCAATTACGGCAGTAGCAGATGCAGTTTGAAATATATTATTCAGGAAGGCAGATGAATCGTTATCCAACGGCGGAGGTACAGGGCCAAAGAAAGAGAAAAATGTTTGATGGCCGGATGATGCAACAACAGTGCCTGCCAAAGCAGTTGGCTCAGCCTGCGCTATTATAAGTGAATTCAATAAAACCAGCCTGCCTTCTCTTCTTACATAAACACCACCGTCAAAACGGCCAGCCTGGGAAGTACCGCCAGGATTAACACGTGTGGTAGCAGATGCTGGCCCTATCAATGTTGCATTAGCTATGAAAGGCCTTGTCCTCAGCATTCCAGGATAAACGTTACCCGCTGAGTTGTTATCAAGCTCAATCAATTCAGAACCTGAGTTGTCAGCAACATCAGTTCTGTAGGCGATGATGAACTGAAGATTACCGCGATAGCCTTCATCAAAGTCGAAATCATCATCTTTGTTGCTGTAAGATAAAAGGTGATCTGCATTCACAGTGCCGCCGAAAAATTCAAAACCATCATCACCCGCATTCAATACTTCTACGTGGTTGATTGTAGTACCAGATCCTACACCGCATAAAGTAAATCCATTTACTTCTGCATTAGGTGCAGTAACGGTTCCGCCTCCAAACTCAAAACGATTGTATACAATAGTTCCGGAGTTATCAGCGGCGTTAGTTCCGCCATAATTATTTCTGCCATTGGTTAAAAGAGCAAAGGCTTCAAAATCGTTCGTAGTTGCACCCGTAGCAGTTTTAATGGGAGCAGCGCCTAAAAGTACCGGACCACCCCAATCACCTACATTGCGGGGTAGATTAAGAAAAGTGTTGTAGGATGTCCAGATGATTGGCTGGGAGGCTGTGCCCACGGCCATTAATTTGCCCCCTCTTTCTACTACAAGGGTACCCTTGTTATTTTCAAGGTTCACCAGATCTGGCGCAGTACCAAATGCAGTAGTTCTGCCATAAATAGTAATTCCCGGGTTGATTGTTAAAGTAACGTTTGGCCGTACATACACAATACCATCAAGGAAAGTGTTTTTTGTAACGGTTGTGTTAGTGGTGATGTCGCCTCTAAGGGTATCGAGCGTAACACCGGTAATTAAGGGCTTTTCCACATCTGCTTTAAGATCTGCACTTTTCTTACAGGAAGATGCAAAAATAGCAGCGAAGCCAAAAGCTGCAAAAAGGATTTTTTTCATTTTTTTCTTTTTAATTAATTTAAATTTTTGTTGATATGCAATTCAAAGAGGATGGGATTCATTTTCTAATTAAGTAGTGTAAAACTACCCGTAGCACATTATGTAATAGTTAACGCCATGTTATCATAAAAAAATGATAACGTTAAGTTTTA
>JBBSBD010000261.1:0-8306 GCA_038251675.1 Chitinophagales bacterium
AGATGTTTTCCAGATCGTGCTAAGCCGCAAGTTTCAGCAAAAATTTTCAGGAGATGAATTCAATGTGTACAGGGCTTTAAGAAATATAAATCCAAGCCCTTATCTTTTTTATTTTGACTATGGCGATTATCGCCTTTTTGGAAGCAGCCCTGAGGCGCAGTTGATCGTAAAAAACAATACAGCAATCATGCACCCCATCGCCGGAACATTTAAAAGAACGGGTAACGATGTCACTGATGAAGCGCTTGCAGAGAAACTTTCAAAAGATCCTAAAGAAACAGCCGAACACACAATGCTCGTTGACCTTGCACGCAACGACCTGAGTCGTATGTGCAGCGATGTTGTCGTGTCCCGCTTTAGTGAAATACAATATTTTTCACACGTGATTCACATGGTAAGTGAAGTGAAAGGTACCGTTCCAAAAAACACAAACCCTTTTGAATTGCTGGGCGTAACATTTCCGGCCGGGACTCTTAGCGGAGCGCCAAAATATAAAGCCATGCAACTCATAGATGACTATGAAAACGACCCAAGAAATTTTTATGGAGGATGTATAGGCTTTGTGGGATTTAATGGTAGCCTCAACCACGCCATTATGATCAGAACTTTTCTCAGCAGAGGCAATAACCTAATTTACAGAGCAGGAGCGGGGATAGTGGCTGCGTCCGTTCCAGAAAGCGAATTGCAGGAAGTAAATAATAAATTGAATGCATTAACCACAGCGATAAAATCAGCAGAAAAAATTTAAGAATGAAAATTTTGATCTTCGATAATTATGATTCTTTCACGTATAACCTTGTTCATGTGGTTGAAAAAATAATTCATGGAAAAGTGGATGTTTTTCGTAATGATAAAATAGCGCTTGAAAGAATAAATGATTACGATAAAATAATTTTATCGCCTGGGCCGGGTTTGCCAAATGAATCAGGTTTGTTGTTACCTCTCATTAAAGAGTATGCGTCTTCGAAATCTATATTAGGAGTATGTCTTGGTCACCAGGCAATAGGAGAAGTTTTTGGAGGAAACCTTGTGAATTTAAGTACGGTATATCACGGCGTGGCTACTCATATAGAAGTTAAAGAGGAAAGGACTCCATCAAAGAATGATGTATTCAATAATCTTCCTCGTGAAATTGAAGTAGGCAGATATCATTCCTGGATTGTAAACAAAGAAAACTTTCCGGAAGAACTTGAGATCACAGCAGAAGATGCCAAAGGATATATAATGGCTTTACGCCATAAAACGTATGATGTGCAAGGTGTGCAGTTTCACCCTGAAAGTGTTTTGACTCCATTGGGAGAAAAGATTATGAGGAATTGGTTGGGATAGAATTTGATAATTCATCTCTTTAAAGAAAGAGATAAAAATTTAATAACAAAAAACCTCCATTTTAATCCACGTCCCTATCCGCCGCTGCGGAGAGGGGTTGGGGTGAGGATAATAAACATGAAAAAAATACTTCAATATTTATTCGAGCACAAAACGCTCGATAGAAATGCGGCAAAGGAAGTGTTGCTGAATATTTCCAAAGCGATTTACTCTGATGCAGAGATTGCATCATTTACAACGGTCTTTCTTATGCGAAGCATTACGATTCCTGAATTGCTTGGATTTCGTGATGCCTTAATAGAGTTATGTGTGCTTGTAAAATTAAATGGACACCAGGTGTTGGACATTGTAGGAACAGGTGGTGATGGAAAAAATACTTTTAATATTTCAACGCTCAGTTGCTTTATTGTTGCAGGCGCAGGTGTGAAAGTTGCCAAGCATGGGAACTACGGTGCAACATCTATAAGTGGGTCCAGCAACGTAATGGAAACACATGGCTACAAATTTTCAGCAGATAATGAGAAATTAATCAATGAAATTGAGAAGGCAAATATCTGCTTTATGCATGCGCCTTTGTTTCATCCGGCACTTAAAGTTGTCGGGCCAATAAGAAGAAATCTCGGAGTGCGTACTTTTTTTAATATGCTTGGCCCGATGGTAAACCCTGCCATACCGGAAGTGCAGGTAATAGGGGTATATAATCTTGAAATGGCAAGAATATATTCTTATCTTCTGCAACAATCTGCAACAAAGTTTACAATTATTCACAGCCTTGAAGGCTACGATGAGATTTCACTGACAGGCGATACGAAAGTAATTACCAATGAAGGTGAAAAAATTCTAAGTGCTGAATATCTTGGTAAAAGGACAGTGAGCCCGGAAGATATTTATGGAGGTAATACTACTGAGGAAGCTGCTAAAATATTTTTGAAAATACTCGAAGGGAAAGCAACCTGGGCACAAAATGCAGTCGTAATTGCAAATGCAGCAATGGCACTGGAGGCTACAGGAAATTTTAATAGTTATGAAGAGTGTTATAGCATGGCAGTTGACAGCCTTGAAAGCGGGAAAGCTTACAAAATTTTTAAAACATTAATGGCTTTGCAGAAATGAATATACTTGATACAATAATCATCGCTAAAAGAAAAGAGGTAGCCGAAAAAAAAGTATCTAAAACTATTGGTGAATTGGAAAAAGGTCTTTTCTTTAAAAACAGTACTTTATCTTTTGCAGAGTTTTTATTGAGAGAGGATAAGACTGGGATTATCGCGGAATTTAAAAGACAGTCTCCATCCAAAGGGGTTATAAATAATAGCTCAACTGTTGAAGATGTAACAACTGCTTATGCAAAATATGGGGCATGCGGAATTTCTGTTCTTACTGATAGAGAATTTTTTGGCGGATCGTTGGATGACCTTTTAGCAGCAACCGTAAATGAGATCCCTCTTTTAAGAAAAGATTTTATTGTAGATGAATACCAGCTAATAGAATCGAAAGCCTTTGGTGCGGAAATAATTTTGCTAATTGCCGCATGTCTTACCACACAAGAAGTGAAGTCATTGGCTGCTGTTGCAAAAAATATTGGCTTAAATGTATTGCTTGAAATACACAATGATGAAGAGCTTAATCATATTTGCGATGATATTGATGTGGTGGGAATTAATAATCGCGACCTGAAAACTTTTAATGTAGACATAAACCGCTCCATTGAATTGGGAAAAATGATTCCGGGTGATAAAGTAAAAATTTCAGAAAGTGGAATTGATGATGTTACAACGATTCATCTTTTAAAATCGCATGGCTTCAAGGGTTTTCTAATGGGCGAAAAATTTATGAAAGAAAAGAATCCGGGGAAAGCATTCCAGGAATTTGTTGAAGAACTTACAACATCATGATCTTTAAAAATTTTGTCCCTCTCCGCCGCGGCGGAGAGGGGTTGGAGTGAGGTAAAAAAAATTAGTATGAAAATTAAGGTCTGTGGAATTACAACTATAAGTCAATTGGAAGAATTAGACAGGATGGGCATTGATTATGCGGGTCTTATTTTTTACCAGGGATCTCCCCGCTACGTGTTGTCAAAGCTAAGGAGCAAAGATGTAGGCGCATTAAAAATGAAAACAAAAAAAGTGGGTGTTTTTGTAAATGCAAGTGAAAATGATATAATGACTCAAATTGAGTTGTATGAATTGGATCTTGTGCAGCTTCATGGTAATGAAACGCCAACATTTTGCAACCATATCAGCAATCACGTTAAGGTGATTAAGGCCTTTCGAATTAATGAAGAAAATTCGCATGTGGACTGGATGGTAAAGCCATACGAAGAGTCCTGTGATTTTTATTTATTTGACCAGGGTTCTGCTGGTATTTATGGCGGCACCGGTAAAAAGTTTAACTGGTCATTGCTTGAAAATGCAACCATAGGCAAAAGTTTTTTTTTAAGTGGAGGTATTCGCCCGGATGATGCTGAAGCCTTGAAAAAATTTAAACATCCGTTCTTTCATGCTGTTGATATCAACAGTCAATTCGAAACAGAACCGGGCATAAAAAATATGGAATTAATAAAAGAATTTGTAAACATATTACAGGTGTAATAAAAAAATAATACAATGTGGCAGGTAAATGAAAATGGATATTATGGTGATTTTGGTGGCGCATACATTCCGGAAATGTTATATAGTAATGTTGAGAATCTTAAGGATAAATATTTAAAAATTATCAGTGAAGAGAGCTTTCAACAGGAGTGCAATGCATTGTTGAAGGATTATGTGGGCAGGCCCACCCCTTTATATTTTGCGAAAAGACTGAGTGAAAAATACAAAGCGCAAATCTATCTAAAGCGTGAAGACCTCTGCCACACCGGTGCTCACAAGGTCAACAATACTATTGGCCAAATATTATTAGCCGAAAAACTTGGTAAAAAGAGAATCATAGCTGAAACAGGTGCAGGCCAGCATGGCGTTGCAACAGCGACAGTTTGTGCATTGAAGGGACTTGAGTGTATTGTGTACATGGGCGAAAAAGATATTGAGCGGCAGGCACCGAATGTGGCAAGAATGAAAATGCTTGGCGCAAAAGTAATACCTGCAACAAGTGGCAGCAAAACATTGAAAGACGCTACCAATGAAGCGATCCGTGATTGGATAAATAATCCATTAGATACTTATTATTTGATAGGCAGCGTGGTAGGCCCTCATCCGTATCCTGATATGGTTGCTCGTTTTCAGAGCGTGATAAGTGCGGAGATCCGTGAGCAATTGAAAGAAGTAACAGGTAGTGAATTACCTTCTTATGTGATTGCATGTGTAGGCGGAGGAAGTAATGCGGCAGGAGCTTTTTATCATTTTTTAGATGACGAATCGGTAAAACTAGTTGCAGTAGAGGCAGCAGGGAAAGGTATTGATAGCGGTATGAGTGCAGCTACAACGCAGTTGGGTACACGTGGTATTTTGCATGGAAGTAAAAGCCTTGTTATGCAAACCGAAGATGGACAAGTGGTAGAGCCACACAGTATTTCAGCCGGACTCGATTACCCGGGTATCGGGCCAATGCACGCTAATTTATATATCGGCAAAAGAGCGGTTTTTATGAGTGCCACAGATGAGGAAGCTTTGGAGTCATCATTTGAGCTGGCCAAATTGGAAGGTATAATTCCTGCCCTCGAATCCGCTCATGCACTGTATGCATTAAACAAAATAAAGTTTGAAAAAAATGATGTAGTCGTAGTAAATCTGAGCGGGCGAGGTGATAAGGATATGGACACTTACATGAAATATATAAACAGCTAAAGATGGAGCAGGAGCTGGTCATAGTACGATTCCAGGAAAATCTCGCGATTCATTTTACAGAACTTAATCTTGCCTGGATTAAAAAATATTTTTCAGCAGAGCCCATGGATCATAAGATTCTTTCAGATCCTCAAAATGAAATAATAAAAAGGACGGATATATTTTTTTCGCTGCTGTAGACGGAAAAATTGTTGGCACGTTTGCTTTATTAAAAATTCAGGAAGGTGTTTATGAACTATAGAAAATGGCAGTTGATGAATCGTTCCAGGGGAAAAACATTGGAAATAAAATGCTTCTGCATTCTATTGATATGTGTAAAAATCTAAACGCAACAAAATTGATATTATATTCAAATACAATATTGGAGCCTGCAATTCATTTATATAAAAAACATGACTTCCGGGAAGTTTTGCTGGACCATTCCGAATATACAAGATCAAATATAAAAATGGAATTAGTGTTAAGTTAAGTATCAAATGTCTTGTTTTATTACACGAATTTTAAAACCAAATTACACGGATTGCTTTACTTTATTGATGAGTTAGTGTAATTCGTAATAATTCGTGTAATAAAATTTACGTAAAAACATATCTAACATAGCATTAGTTATTAATTGAGAATTATGAACAGGATCAAAAAATTATTTGAGCTAAAGAAAAAAAATATACTAAGTATTTATTTTACTGCCGGCTTCCCGAAACTAAATGACACAAAAGAAATCCTCCAGGCTCTGCAGGAGAATGGAGCCGACTTAATTGAGATAGGAATTCCGTACAGCGATCCACTCGCCGATGGCCCCGTAATACAGCAAAGCAGTATGCAGGCATTACAGAATGGGATGTCAATTAAAGTATTATTCGAACAATTAGATAAATTTCAGAATACCCATTTAGGGGTTAGGGGTGAGGGTAATGGAGTTCCATTTATTTTGATGGGCTATTTGAATCCTGTACTGCAATATGGTTTTGAAAAATTTTGCGAAGATGCCAAAACGATTGGCATTGATGGAATTATTTTGCCTGATCTTCCTATCTATGAATATGAAAGTCAGTACAAAAAAATATTTGAAAAGAATGATCTCAATTTTATTTTTTTAATTACTCCTGAAACGAGTGAGGAGCGAATTAGAAAAATTGATGCCTTGAGCAATGGTTTTATTTACGCGGTTTCATCTTCCTCCATTACGGGAACTGATAAAAATATGGATGTACTAGAGAGTTATTTTCAACGGCTTGAAAAAATGCAACTTAAAAATCAAATTCTTATTGGGTTTGGCATTAGAGACAAGCACACGTTCGCCGCTGCCTGCAAACATGCGGCTGGGGCCATTATAGGAACAGCATATATAAAAGCAATAGAAAATTCTCAAAATATAGAAGCTGATACTAAACATTTTCTTAACTCAATTTTATAGCAATAAATTCTTGCTTAGTTTTGTATCAGCAGAAAAAAAATTAAGTTTGCAACCAATTTAATCAATAATGAAAAAAGCACTTATTCTATTCCTTCTCATTCCTGTTTTAGCGTTTTCGCAATCAACAAAAAAAGCTGTTAAGGGAGATGATAAAGGTTTTGTGATTACAGGTAACGTCACTGGTTTTGCTGATGGCACAACAGTTTCATTTTTAAACGAACAAACCAGCCAGCCGGAAAAGCAAACAACTATTGAAGGAGGAAAATTTACGGTGAAAGGTAAAATGGACCAACCCGGTTTTAAAGGTTTGATATTTGGTGATCAACCGCCGCTTGTGCCCATGTTTATAGATAATAGCAATATTACTATTACAGGTGATAAAAATTCGATTGACCAGTTACAAATCAATGGTTCTCCTTCTCATGCTTTATACGCAGAATATTCCAGTGAATTAAAACCCTACGATAAAATAGTAACAGCAGGAGAGAGCATCGATGAAAACGGAGCAAAGGAAGTAGAAAAAATAAGTACTGATTTTGTAAAAAATCACCATGAATCTTACGTGGCTCCATTGGCAATTATTCGAATGTTCCAAATGACACAGAATGGAACAAAGGCTGAAGAATTATATAAACTATTGCCCGCAGAAGTACAGGCAAGCGGTTTGGGTCAATTTGCAAATCAACAAATACAGGAGTCAAAAATAAATCCGATTGGTTCAACGATTAAAGACTTTTCTCAAAATGATACAACAGGCAAGCCGGTAAACATTTCTTCACTCAGGGGTAAATATGTTTTACTTGATTTTTGGGCAAGCTGGTGCAGGCCGTGCCGTATGGAAAATCCAAATGTAGTGGCTGCATACAAAAAATACCATGATAAAAATTTCACGGTTCTTGGAATTTCCCTTGACCAGGCAAAGCCAGCCTGGTTAAATGCAATACAAATGGATGGGCTCACCTGGAATCATGTAAGTGATTTAAAAGGGTGGAGTAACGAAGTAGCTGCCCTTTTCCAGGTTCGCAGTATTCCGCAAAATTTATTGATTGATCCTAATGGAAAGATTATTGCGAAGAATCTTCGTGGTGAGGTATTAGAAAGTAAGTTGGAAGAGTTGTTGAAGTAATCTCCGGTTTTGGGGAAACATTTCTTTAGAGTGTCGGGTCGATGTAGCAATAATCAGGTGTTTCACATTGTACATCTCACATTGCGCATCGCACATTCTTTTTCACATCAACTGCCTCTTATATAATTGCACCGCATTTTCCAAACCGAAATACAAAGCATCTACGATCAATGCATGGCCGATAGAAACTTCTAAAAGGCCCGGAATATTTTGAACAAAATATTTTAAGTTTTGAAGATCCAGATCGTGGCCGGCATTAATACCAAGCCCAAGTTCGTTCGCTTTTTTTGCGGCAGCAATATAGGAGGCGATTGCCTCTTCCACGTTGCCCGCTGCGTATTTTTTTGCATAACCTTCCGTGTATAATTCTATTCTGTCAGTACCTGTTTCTTTTGCGCCTTCAACCATGGCAACTTCAGGATATACAAAGATGGAAACCCTTATTCCGGCTTGTTTAAATACAGAAATTATTTCAACTAAATATTCTTTGTTTTTGATTGTGTCCCAACCATGGTCAGAAGTTATTTGTCCTTCAGCATCGGGAACTAATGTAACCTGGTCAGGTTTGTTGGCAAGTACGAGGTCAACAAATTTTTGCTCTTTTGGATTGCCTTCAATATTGAATTCGGTTGTGATAATTTTTTTCAATTCG
>JBBSBD010000262.1:0-8280 GCA_038251675.1 Chitinophagales bacterium
AACCTCTAAGCGATTATGAGTTTCTGGATCAGAAACGGAAAAGAAAAGTGCAGGAAATGAAAAAACTAATTCATAAGTTTGATATAAACACTGATGAATTGGGGCTGCAACTCAGCAGCTTATAAAACGTTAGTCAGAATTAGATTGAAACACTCAACAAAATCAAAGTTTTTCAGACAAACTACAATGACAACACAAGAGGTTTTAAACAGTTTAGGACAATTTTCAGATTTTGACGTCAACCTTTTTGAAAAACATTCAACAAAGAAAATACTCAGTAAAAATGAAGTATTACTAAATGAAGGTGAAGTTTGCAAATGCTTTTATTTCATTTTATCAGGTTCATTTTTTCAATTTCAAACCCATGAAATAGACGAAGTAATTATTGATTTGCACTTACAAAATGAGTGGATGTTTAATCAACAAAGCCTTACAGAACAAACGCATTCAAATACGACCATCAAAGCCTTTTCAAAATCGGAAGTAATTGAATTGAGTTTAAACAGTTTTCATTGCCTTTGCTCAAAATCACAATCCTTTTTACAATTTGGTAAAATCCTTAATCAATCAAAAAACAGAACATTCATTTTTGACAATTCACTAAAGCCAAACGAAAAGTATAGCTATATAAACAAGTCTAAACCACAATTGGCAAAAGTGTTTCCAATTAAAATGATTGCTTCATATCTCAAAATTGCACCTGAAACTTTAAGTAGAGTGAGAGCGAACTATTAAATTTACTGATTTCAATCAAGTTGTCATTCCCTGACTAACTACCATCTTTGTAAAAAAATTTTATGCTGGTAAAAATTGTTCCCAAACTTCCAATGCGTGACAAATCTCTCACAAGAGAATTCTATTTAACTCAATTAGGTTTTAAGGACATTGGTAGTGAAGACTTTGATGGTTACCTATTGGTTAAAAAAGATAACGCTGAAATTCACTTTTTTGAATTTAAAGGACTTGACCCAAAAGAAAATTATGGACAGGTTTATATTCGTACAAACGATATTGAAACACTTTATCAATCGATGTTGGACAACAATAACAACATACACCCAGCAGGACATTTACAAACTAAACCTTGGGGACAAAAAGAATTTGCAATGCTTGACCCAGACAACAACTTACTTACTTTTGGACAAGGAATTTAGTATGAACGAGAACGGCTACAGCCAACATTGGGTTCGTTACTGGTAAGTGTAAGACACTTCTTGATAAAAAATAAAAAGAGTAAGCAATGAAATTTGAAAAATTAGTTCCGAGTATTTTTTATGTCGATATTAGTGATGGTTTGAAGTTATTAGTCGACTGTTTGGGTTTTGAAATTGGGCACAATGAAATAAAATCCAGCCAGCCGTTTTGTGTGTTAGAAAAGGATGGATTATGCATAAATCTTTTTCAAGACGCTGCCCTTGCCAAAGAACATTATCCTGAATTTAGGTTAGTTACCAAGAATATTGAGGAAGTTTATGAAAAGGTTTCTAAATCTCACCCCGAATTTCTTCATCCGAACCTCAAAGAAATTACTCTTCGTCCTTGGGGTGCAAAGGAATTCGCCTTGAAGGATAGTCAATTGGGATTTAGAATTCAAGAATGGTAAAATTATTTTGCATTTTTATGCATTTGCTTGTACCGTGACAAAAAAAGTTCGTAGACAATTTCAAATATGGATAATTGGGACAGACAAAATTAGTTTGAAGACTAACAACAGGACAATAACTACAGCCAACAAATAAGACTTCGTCGGGCACGAAGTGCCTCCGATGAAGTCTGATGTTGTACGGAACCGGTGAGTGATCTTCTATGAACTATGGGTTTTGAGTTGAAGGGACTTTGCGGCTATGGTTTGGTGTTATGATGTGCGGTTTATTGTAAATATCCCTGGTTAATAATCAGCAACACCTGTTTTTTCATCCTGGTGATTATCATTGGGCTCCATTATTGAAAAAGTTTTCTAAAATTGTTGCAATTTTTTTCCATGGAGCATAGTTCTTTAATGCCGCACTAGCGGCGATGTTTTCCGTCTCTGCCGATTATTATGGCGGGCGGGCCTGGAAGTAATGTCTTCACATTGACCCACGTAATACCGGTCAGCAGATGCCGAGTAAAGAATATACACGATGAACATGATAAAAAAATGCCCCTGCTTTTACAGAGGCTAAGTACCCGGGATGGGAGTTGAACCCACACGACCATTGCTGATCACAGGATTTTAAGTCCTGCGTGTCTACCAGTTCCACCACCCGGGTAAACACATTAAATTATTTTATTCCATCGCTGCCAATCCCGATCTTAATCGGGACGTGTCTACCAGTTCCACCACCCGGGTAAACATCTTAGAAAAAAAAACCCGACATAGTCGGGAATAACTTGTGAGCGGAAGACCGGGCTCGAACCGGCCACCCCGACCTTGGCAAGGTCGTGCTCTACCAAATGAGCTACTTCCGCAAAATGTTAAGAACTAAAAAACGGACGGCAAAAATAACCATTGCAGTTTTGTAAGCAAAATTTATTTGTACTGCGGGTTGTATAAAGTATTACCGGGAACTTCAACATTGGGCTTACCGCTGTACCTGTGTTTGTACATCGTATAGCAGCCTCCTAAAATAAGTGCAGCAAATATTACAAGTTGACAATAAAAAAGAAAACGTGAAGAGGAGACCCAGTTGTGAGCTATATCCTTGTCCTGGCCGTCATTAATTTCTTCGTGATCCATATTATTCATTTTGCTGGGCAAAAATAAAACATTGAGCCCAAAAATCATTTTTTGTCACAAACAATTTCAGAAAATGTTTTTTTCTTATTTACAAAATATTTCCACACAATACTGCCTTCATAAACGCCCTGCAATTGCGACAAACTTTTTTTGACTATTTTTTTTCCCTTTTTCTTCGTGAATATCCATTCAACATAGTGAAGATGGGCGCTCGCTATTGAGATAAATGTGCTAAAATTTGTATCGATCAAAGCCCGGTATGCTGCAATCATATCAAGGAATATTCGCACGGGAATTTTCCAAATTACCTGTCCCACCGGAAGGTTTTTACTTATCATTACGAGATTATTCCGGAAGTTTAAAAAAACTTTTTTTCGATCGCCCATCGGTAGCGTTCCGCCGCCTACATGGTACACTTTTGAAGCAGGAACTGCATAGATTATATAACCCGCTCTTTGCATTCTCCAGCACAAATCAATTTCTTCCTGGTGCGCAAAAAAATATTCGTCAAAGCCACCCATTTCATGAAATACAGTTGATCTTACAAATAAGCAGGCGCCGGTTGCCCAAAAAATTTCCCGGGTATTATCATATTGGCCAGTATCTTGCTCACACGTTTCAAAAATTCTTCCACGGGTAAAAGGATAGCCCAGAGAATCGATCCATCCTCCGGCTGCACCTGCATACTCAAATTGATCTTTTTTATCGAACGACAAAATTTTTGGCTGGCATGCTGCAATCTTTTCATTTGATTCCATTAATGAAATTATGGGTGCGATCCATCCTTCTGATACTTCAACATCACTGTTTAATAAAATATAATAATCAGCATTTACTCTTTTCAAAGCGGAGTTGTAACCTTTTGAAAACCCTTCATTATTGTCACTTAATAATAAACGTACTTCAGGATGATTCTTACGAAGAAAATCAAGAGAATCGTCGGTTGATGCATTGTCTGCGACGATCACCAAGAGGTTATCATATTGCGATGCCAATACTGATGGAATAAACTTTTGTAGAAAATGTTTTCCATTCCAGTTAAGTATGACAACAGCTACTGATGGCGATGAATTCAATAGAATTTATTTAAGCGATAACGCAAACATAAAAGATTTTAGTTTGTAGATTATACATTTTAGATTTGATGCCAATCAATTATTAATGCTAAGACAGCTTTTAAATATACGTACAGCGCTTGCTTTGATAGCTGTAGCCATTGTTTCAGGCACTATTTTTTACTCAAATCTCCTGGCAAAAAAAATAGAAAGCGAAGAAAGAGAAAAGTTAAGCCAGTGGGTAGAGGCAAATAAATTTATAGCAACCGCGAATGAAAATGCCGACCTCACACTAGCCAGCCAGATACAACAGCAAAATGCAGATATACCTATTATTCAAACAAATGAACAGGATAGTATTATTGATTCAAGAAATTTAGATTCTTTAGAGATTAGAAATTCCAAAGGCTATCTGCAAAAAAAATTGAAGGAATTTAAATCAGACCATCCTCCTATTTTGCTGGTGCTAAATAAAGAACCATTCGTTGCTGACAAATATTATTACGGTGATTCCGTATTATTGAAGCAGGTAAAATATTATCCGCTGGTTCAGTTGCTCATTATTGCGCTATTCACATTCATCACACTCTACGCTATTTCTACGAGGAATAAATCTACGCAAAACCAGGTATGGGCAGGCATGGCAAAAGAAACCGCTCACCAATTGGGAACACCTATCTCATCATTGGAAGGCTGGGTTGAAATGCTGAAAGAAAATGATGCGAACCAATCTATTTCCACAGAGATGGAAAAAGATGTCAATCGCCTGAAACTTATAAGTGATCGCTTTGGTAAAATAGGCAGCACTCCCAAACTTGAAGAATCAAACATTACAGAGCAGGTAGAAAAGATGGTAAGCTATATAAAAAGACGGGCACCCGATAAAGTAAATTTTACCATAGATGCGCCAAAAGAGGCACCTGTCGTCGCAAAGATTTCAGGGCCTTTATTTGACTGGGTAATTGAAAATTTGCTGAAAAATGCGCTGGATGCCATGGAGGGAAAAGGATTGATCGCCGTAAAAATAAGAGAGCGCCCAGGAACTATAGTTATTGATGTTTCAGACAGCGGAAAGGGAATAAGTAAACAGAACATTTCAAAAGTTTTTAAACCGGGTTTTACCACCAAAAAAAGAGGCTGGGGACTGGGACTTTCCCTTTCAAAAAGAATTATTGATCAATATCATAAAGGCCAGCTATTTGTAAAATCTTCAGAAGTTGGCAAAGGGACAACTTTCAGAATTATATTAAATACTTAGAAATTTTATAGCGCACTTTTATTAAATTTGCAGCCCTAAGTAATTTTTAGAAAAAGAAGAATTTATTATGAAGATTACTAACAATGCGGCGATGGCAGGAGAAAAAGAAAAATATTTAAAATCAGGAATTGGAAAAGAATTTCTTAAATCTTTATAACAATGCGGCGATGGCGAAATTGGTAGACGCACTACTTTGAGGTGGTAGCGCCCGAAAGGGTGTGGGAGTTCGAATCTCCTTTGCCGCACAAATCCTTCATTCAAAAAAGATGAAGGATTTTTTATTAAACTTTAGTTTTTATAAAAATATTCAGATGCCAAAAATCACATGTCCAAATTGCAAAAATGAATTTGAGCCTGAAGATGCCATTGCAAAATCTTTGGAGAAAGAGTATGCCGAAAAGTTTTCAAAGGATGCTGAGAGCCTGAGAAAAAAATATGCAGACCAGGAAAAAGTTCTGGAAGAGAAAGAAAAAGAATTTGAAAAAAAGAAGGAAAACGAAAATGAATTGTTTGCTGAAAGAATGCAAAAGGAAAGATTGAAAATAGAAAATGAAACGCAGGAAAGGCTTAGAAAATCAATTAGTGTTGATTTTGAAAATCAATTAAAAGTTTTACAGCAGGCAAATACTGATAATGAAGAAAAATTAAAATCGGCAAGACAAAAAGAGCTTGATTTTTTAAAGAAAGTGCAAGAACTTAAAAACAAAGAGGAAGAAATGGAAATTGCCTTGCAAAAAAAATTATCAGAAGCAAGAGCGATGTTAAGTGAACAGATAAGAAAGCAGGAAATAGAAAAAAATGCTATTAAAGAAACTGAAAATAATCTAAAATTTAAAGAACTCGAGAAGCAATTAGAAGATCAAAAAAAATTAGTTGATGAAATGAAACGCAAAGCCGAGCAGGGCTCTATGCAACGGCAGGGCGAAGTGCAGGAAATTGCGCTTGAAGAAATTCTACGCAATAATTTTCCTTTTGATGTTATTACCGAAGTCGGTAAAGGTGTAAGAGGTGCAGACTGCATTCAATTAGTAAGAAATAATTTCGGCCAGGAATGTGGTAAAATAATTTATGAAAGTAAGCGTACCGAAAATTTTGGCGCTGACTGGATTGAAAAATTTAAAAAAGACATGCGCAGTACCGGCGCCGATATTGCCGTGCTTGTTACAAAAACAATGCCGAAGGAAATGGATTGTTTCGGGCTTAAAGATGGTTTGTGGGTTTGTACTTTTTCTGAAGTGAAAGCGCTTGCCAATGTTTTAAGAGATGGGATCATACGCATTTATACTTCCGCTAAAAGCCAGGAAAACAAAGGCGATAAAATGCATCTCTTGTACGACTATCTTACAAGTAATGAATTCAGCGAACAATGGAAGGCCATTCGTGAAGGATTTTTTGCGATGAAGATCGGTATACAAAAAGAACGTGACGCTATGGAGCGCTTATGGAAGGCGAGAGAAAAACAATTAGAAAAAGTGCTGCTAAACTCCGCCCACGTTAAAGGTTCTATTGAAGGCATCGCAGGCCAGGATTCTATTGACATGGGCTTGATTGATGAGCCTGATTTACTGGAAAGCTAAGGTTTGATAAGAGTGCCATTTTATTCAGCTATCCAGGCAAGAGAGAGCTTTTCAAAAAAACTAAAATTTATTTTCAATTTTCTTTCTTCCTCTTTAGTAAACAGGCAATCAACAGTTCCATAATCATTATTCATCGAGATTTTTTTTACCATCATATTCTTTTTAAAATCAACCCCACCGTCTCCATACCACTTAAACATAGCTTCTTTACAGCTCCATAATAAAGTAAGTTGCTGAAGATTATTTTTTTCAACAAGAAGCATTTCGGCTTCACTTAAGAATTTATGTTTTATCAATTCTATTTTAGGCGTTATTAATTCAATATCTATTCCTACGCGTTTTTCTTCACTCACAATACTGGCTGCATAATCACCACAATGCGAAATGGAGAAATGATATTTTTCACCCGGTAAAAATGGTTTTTTTGTATCGGCAATTTCTATAAGGTGATAGGGGAAGCCCGGATAAAGTTCCTGCAATAAATATCTTCCCGCAAGATGTTGCAACCGCTTATGCCAGTGTGTTATACTATTATGCAATGGAACTTTGCGTAAAAAAAAATCCTCTGTTTCGGTAATGTGCCATATTGCAAGCTTCGTGGTATGGTTAATATTATGTTGATAAAACAAAGGCATGCAAAAAAATTAAGGCTTTAGTTTGCAGATGTATGATTTATTTTGCAAACCATAAAAATAAAGGGATTAAATGATTTTATCTGACACGCGAATTCTTGAAGAGATTGAAAAAAAGACGATCATCATTGAACCATACGATCGTGAAAAACTGGGCAGCAATAGCTACGATGTTCATTTAGGAAAATACCTGGCAACATATAAAGACAAAGTACTCGATGCAAAAAAACACAACGAGATATATCATTTCGAAATTCCTGATGAAGGATATGTTTTAGATCCCGGTATATTGTATCTCGGCGTTACGCTTGAATATACTGAGACACATGCACATGTTCCTTTCCTTGAAGGCAAATCTTCCACAGGCCGCCTTGGAATTGACATTCATGCCACTGCTGGAAAAGGGGATGTGGGATTTTGCGGTAACTGGACTTTAGAAATTTCAAGTAAAATACCTGTAAGAATCTACCATGGAATGCCTATAGGCCAGCTCATTTATTTCCCAGTGGATGGCGAGGTGGCAATAAAATACAATGAGAAAAAAAATGCAAAGTATAGCGGGCAGCCCGGTAAACCGGTAGAGAGTATGATGTGGAAGAATAATTTTTAACCCCTGACCCCGCCGCGGCGGGGGACTTAAATCAGGTGCGTATTCAAGGTGCTAACATTTTTTATAGGAAATGGATTTATCGTTACTTCCTTTTGAGTAGCAATAAAATAACGAACTGCGACCTTAGGTTCCCCTTCAGGGGTTAGGATTACTCAATTCAATCACCGTTATTTCCGGTAATATTCCCACCCTGCCGGGATAACCTATAAATCCAAACCCCGGGTTAACATATAATTTTTGTTTCCCTTCTTCGTAGAGGCCGTCCCATTCTTTATAGACGTATTGTACAGGGCTCCATTTGAAGCCTGGAATTTCAATGCCAAACTGCATGCCATGGGTATGGCCACTAAACATTAAATCAACATCACTATATTTAGGCCGCACCTGGGCATTCCAGTGGCTGGGATCGTGGCTTATTAAAAGTTTAAA
>JBBSBD010000263.1:0-8263 GCA_038251675.1 Chitinophagales bacterium
GCTCTTAAACCGCTATGTTTTTATTATCTACATTTCTCTTTTCATAATTGAACAAATGGTGAATAATCACCGCACTCATATATTTGCCAAAAGTAAATTCCTGATCTTAACCGGCAAATTGTCCTATGGCTTATATTGTTTCCATGGAATTACAATTACTTTCATAAACCTGTTATTTCAGCATTTTAAGATAGAAATTTCGGGTTGGTTATTAGTGCTATTTTATTTCGCGGTCAACTACTTAATTGCCGGCATAAGTTATAATTATTTAGAACTTCCTTTTCTTAAATTAAAAAACAAGTGGCGAAGAATTTAATAAAATACATCACCCTTCATTCTGGAAATTAATATAATAACTTCGCTCCATTATGAAGGAAGAAATATATGACGTAATAATTATTGGTGGTGGCCCGATAGGCCTTGCATGCGGGATTGAGGCAAAAAATGCAGGGTTGAAATACCTGATTTTAGAAAAAGGAGCGCTCGTGAATTCTTTGTTTAACTACCCTGTAAACATGACGTTTTTCAGCACAAGTGAAAGGCTGGAAATCGGCGGTGTCCCATTCGTAAGCAATAATGCAAAACCCACACGCAACGAATCGTTAGAATATTACAGGAGAGTAGCTGCGTCTTTCGATCTTAATGTACATTTATTTGAAAACGTTGAAAACGTTTTATCATCATTGGAAAAGTTTGTGATAAAAACATCCAAAGATGAGTACACATGCCGCAACATAATTATTGCGACAGGTTTTTACGATATACCTTACCTTTTAAATGTAAAGGGTGAAGAGCTTGCAAAAGTTAAACACTATTACGACGATCCGCACTTTTATGCATTTCAAAAAGTATTAGTTATAGGTGCCGCCAACTCGGCTGTAGATGCAGCACTCGAAACATGGCGCAAGGGAGCCGAAGTGACCATGATAATACGTGGAGATAAAATAAGTGATCGGGTAAAATATTGGGTGAAGCCAGATATCGAAAATCGAATTGCTGAAAATTCGATTAAAGCCTATTTCAATTCTACTCTTTCTGAAATAAGAAAACATGATGTAGATATCAAAACGCCTGATGGAATTGTAACCATTAAAAATGATTGGGTAATTGCAATGACCGGTTATCAGCCGAATCTTGAATTTCTAAAGAGCCTCGGCATTCAACTTTCAGCCGATGAAATATGCAAACCTGAATATAGCGAAGAAAATTATGAGAGCAACGTAAAAGGAATTTATTTAGCGGGCGTAATATGCGGGGGCATGAATACGCATCGTCTTTTTATTGAAAATTCCAGGGAGCATGCCGAGAAAATAATCAAAGACATTTATAACAAAAAGAAGTCGTGAGTTTGCCAACTGTTATTAAAGCGGGATTAAAGAGAGCAAGGGAATTCCAAACTACGAAACAGGAATTCATATCTCCTCCTTCTCTTTTTTTAAAATCTTATTATAGCGTTTCTCGCTAAGCAGGTATGTAAAATGTGTAGCAAAAAATCCAATTGCAACAGAAATAATCAGTAAGATATAGATCAAGCTTTGCCCCCCCGTTTCCCATAATTCCGTGAATAATTTTGTAAGAAAAAAAATAACAAGAAATGAAACAACTGTCCAGGCAATTGTAAATTGAAGGTAATATTTCCAACGGGGCCCGCTCTTTTGTTCAAGCCAATGTTCAATAAAACGCTTATCCTGTCTTGTCATTATATTCCCACTGGGATTTCAATTTCTCCTTTCATATAAAACACACACTCGCCAGCCATGGCTACTCTTTCTCCATGCTGTTCGCAAAAAATTTCGCCTCCACGCTTTGAAAGTTGCAGGGCATTCATTTTTGATTTATTCAATTTTTTACTCCAAAAAGGGATTAACTGCGAGTGGGCAGAGCCTGTCACCGGATCTTCATCAACGCCTGCGGTGGGGGCAAAAAACCTAGATACAAAATCAACTTCATTTCCCGGAGCCGTAATAATTATCTTATGGCCCGTCTTCTGTATTAAAGCAAAATCGGGGGTGCAATTTTTTACGGTGTCTTCGTCTGGCAATAAAACCAAAAGATCCCTGTTTTTATAAAGCCCCAAAATATCTACTCCTCCAAGCGCATCTTTCAATTGCAGTGGTGGATCATTAAATACCTCGGGCTCCCACGAAGGAAAGTCCATAGTAATAAGTCCATCTTTTTTGGAAACCCTTAATAACCCACTTTGTGAATGAAAATTTATAATTGGCTTATCAAAATTTAGTATATCAAACAATACAAATGCCGATGCCAAGGTTGCGTGCCCGCAGAGATTGATCTCCACAAGTGGTGTAAACCATCGTATCTCAAAATCAGCTCCATCTGAATCTTGTAAAGGAACAAAGAAAACCGTTTCGCTAAGATTATTTTCCAGAGCGATCTTTTGCATTAGCTTTTCATCAATCCAATTTTTCAAAGGTATAACCGCCGCGGGGTTACCACCGAAAAGTTTGCCGGTAAAAGCATCAATCTGGTATAGGGTCATTTTTTATTTTTAGCTGTTTAAAAGGAATTATCTAAATACCTTTTTATTCCTCCATCATTTCTTTAGCCGCCTCCTTTATATCTTCTATATTAGGCTTGCTAAAGTAATCACCATCGCTTCCATAAGCAGGCCGATGGGCCTTAGCGGTTATTGTGCGGGGCGCAACATCCAGCCATCGATAACCGCCCTGTTCTTCCATCACCTTGTTGAACATATAAGCCGCAGCGCCGCCGGGAACATCCTCGTCTAAAAAAATGATCCGATTCGTTTTCTTCAGAGAACTAACAATGCTATGGTTAATATCGAACGGCAGCAGCGTTTGCACATCTATTATTTCACAACTTATTTTGAGCTTCTCCAGTTCGTCGGCAGCCTCCTGAATTATTCTAAGCATAGAACCGTAAGACACCATAGTTATGTCGGCGCCTTCTCTTATTATCTCTGGCACTCCAAGCGGTATTGTATACCCGGTTAAATTGGATGGTAACTTTTCCTTTAAACGATAACCATTCAGGCACTCAATCATAATGGCAGGATCATTACCTTGAAACAAAGTATTGTACATTCCTGCCGCCTGAACCATATTTCTCGGCACACAAACGTACATTCCGCGAAGCGCATTTATTATCATTCCGAGCGGTGAGCCGCTATGCCAGATGCCCTCGAGGCGATGGCCTCTTGTACGTACAATTAATGGTACACTTTGTTGGCCTACTGTACGATAATGTGTAGTGCAAACATCATCACTTAAAGGCTGTAAACCGTATAGTAAATAATCAAGATATTGTATTTCAGCAATGGGCCTTAGTCCACGCAAAGCCAAGCCTATACCCTGGCCCATGATAGATAACTCACGAATTCCTGAATCGAAAATCCTGCTCTCTCCATATTTCTCCTGTAGCCCGCTGAAGCCTTGGTTTACGTCCCCTATATGACCAAGATCTTCACCAAAAGCGACTATTTTGTTATTTACTGTGAATAGCTCATCGAAGTACCGGTTAAGTATTTCGTAGCCATTAATCATTTCAGAATCCTGGTTATAACTTACAGGTGTTTGTTTAATTCTTATTGCAGCCTTTGGGCCTTCATTGTAAAGATGGGAATCATATATTTTTGAGTACTGGCTTTTTAGGTTCAAATAAAACTCTTTAAGCTGTGAACGGGCAGATGAAGATTGGGCAAGTTCGACGGCGTCGGCCAGTGTCTTCATTATATCCCGGCGCATCGGCTCCTGTATATTTTTCAGGTTGTCCGTCATTTTTTTTACGACATTATCCTGGCTTTCATTGGCCACTCTTTCCATAAAATCTGCAACGTCACTTACTTGTTGTTTTAAAGGAAGGATGTAATTTTCCCAAGCTTTATTCCGGCTTTGTTTTACAAATTCTTTAGCGGCATACTCAATCGTATCCAGTTCAGTATCTTCTGCAAGGGCATTAGCTATAAGCCATTCTCTCATCTGCTTCTTGCAATCCCATTTTTTCTCCCAGTCGAGACGTTCGGGGGTTTTGTAACGTTCGTGGCTACCTGATGTAGAGTGGCCCTGCGGTTGCGTTATTTCTTCTACATGAAATAAAGCTGGAGTATGTGTTTCGCGAATATGCTTTATAGCTTCTTCGAGCACTTCACACATTCCGGCATAATCCCATCCTCTCAGCTTATAAATGTTTATTCCATTTGTTCCCTCTTCCTTTTGTAAGCCTGAAAGCGCCTCCGATATTGATGATTTGGTAGTTTGAAATTCTCTCGGAACAGAAATGCCATACCCGTCGTCCCAAACAAATACTGCAAGAGGTACTTGCTGTACACCCGCAGCATTCATAATTTCCCAGAAATGGCCTTCGGAAGTAGAAGCATCTCCTATCGTGCAAAAACAAACTTCATTTCCATTAGTACTTAAATCGCTCATCCCATGAAAAGAATTTTCAGATCTGAAAATCTTTGAGGCCAAGGCAAGCCCTAATGCCCTGGGCATTTGACCTGCAGTAGGGGCTATATCCGAAGTAACATTTTTCATTTGCGAAATTGGCAACCAATCCCCATTTTCATCTACAAACCGGGTGGAGAAATGTGAGTTCATTTGCCTGCCCGCACTAAAAGGATCATGATTTATGTCGGTATCGGCATACAATTGCGAAAAAAACTGTTCTATGGTTGCTAACCCGGTTGAAAACATAAAGGTTTGGTCGCGGTAATATCCTGCCCGGAAGTCGCCCGTCATAAAAAACTTAGCCATCGCAACCTGCGCGACTTCCTTTCCACCACCGAAAATGCCAAATTTTGCTTTTCCCGTCAATACTTCTTTTCTACCCAGGAGGCTTGTCTCGCGGCTTTCACACACAATGCGATAGTCCTTTAAAACTTCCTTTTTAAAATTATCAAAAGATAACTTTTCGGAAATAAGGGCTTCAGTTTCAGGAGTTGTATCCATGGCGCAAAAATATTAATAATGAATGATTGTTAAAAATGAAATAACCTTCTCACAATTTGCAACCTTTTCAACCGTTTTATTATCTTTGAAGTCGTTTAAATTAAGCAAATGAAAATAGTTTTTACCTTATTATGCGGACTTGCTTTTTCGTACGCAACAATAGCCCAAACAAATACCACTACCAAAAAGAAACTTAAAACGATTAGTTCTGCCACAACTGCTCAGCAAACTTCATCCATTTCTTCGGTAACGACCACAGTTGCTGATTCCTCCAAACCAGCGCCCGAAACGCTCAGTCTCATTGAAACTGAATATGACTTTGGAAAAATACCCCAGGGAAAACCGGTTACTCATGTTTTTGAATTTAAAAATGTGGGTACAAAACCTTTTTCACTTGACAATGTTCAGGCAAGTTGCGGATGCACAACCCCTGAATGGAATAAGGACGTTGTAGCTCCAGGCGCCATTGCAAAAATTATTGTTGGTTACAATGCACAAAATGAAGGAACATTTACTAAACCTGTTACTATAACTTACAATGGAAATCAAAGTAAACAAATCATTATTAAAGGAGATGTTTGGAAAACCCCGGTAAGTTCCGCTCCTGAAAATACAAAAATTACTTCTTTAAAAGATGAACAATAAAACAAAACACTAAAAAAATAATATGAAAAAATTACTATTCGCAATCCTTGCCTTTTCGTCAACTTCATTATTAGCCCAAAAGAAAGCGGACGATGTTGCAAAGCTTGATGTTCAAACCTATGATTTAGGTAAAGTAAAACAGGGTATTCCCGCAACCGCAACATTTGTCGTTACAAATATTGGTTCAGAGCCTTTGCTAATAGAGCAGGCGAGCCCTACATGCGGTTGCACTATCTCCGACTACACCAAATCTGAAATAGCTCCGGGGAAAACAGGTTATATTAAAGCGACTTACAATGCCGCAAATCTTGGCCACATTGATAAAACACTTACAGTAAAATTTGCAGGTGCTGATGATATAAAATCAATAAAGCTTACAGGAGATGTTTTAGAGCCTGCAGCTTATGATAAAGCAGTGGCAGATGGTGAAATCAAGAAAACTGACGCAGCCGTTTCTACTTCCAAGAAGGAAAAGAAAGAGAAAAAAACGGTAGCTACTTCTTCAAAATCGTAAAATAAGTTTCTACAAAAAAACTGACCCCTGCCAGCCGCGGGGGTTTTTCTATTGCTTATATTACAAAAGATTTTATTTGTAAAAAATAACTGAATCAGATCAGATATTTTTTATTTCGGCAATCAATTCCTGCAGTACTTTTTTTGCATCGCCAAATAGCATAGAAGTTTTAGGCTGGAAAAACAATTCATTTTCTATACCCGCATAACCGGGTTTCATACTCCTTTTATTTACGATGACATTTTTCGCCAGTTCAACTTCAAGCACCGGCATGCCGTATATTGGCGATGAAGGATCATTTTTGGCGGCGGGGTTTACCACATCATTTGCACCGAGAACTAACACAACATCAGTGGATTTAAACTCATCGTTCGCTTGTTCCATTTCTAATAAATTTTCATAATCAACGTCGGCTTCTGCGAGTAATACATTCATGTGCCCGGGCATGCGACCGGCGACCGGGTGAATAGCATATTTTACCTCAACACCCTTTTCGCTCAAAAGTTTCTCAAGTTCGTGGCAAGAATGTTGGGCCTGCGCAACGGCCAATCCATATCCCGGCACTATCATTACTTTTTTTGCGTAAGCCATTATCATAGCAGCATCACTCAACGATATTTCTTTGTAAGTTCCAAAATCACTTTGTGTTCCATCAGTAGATTTTGCAGATCCGCCAAATGAACCGATTAATACATTTTTCAGGCTCCTGTTCATTGCCCGGCACATTAAAATAGTGAGTAAGGTTCCTGCTGCACCTACAAGGATGCCACCCGTGAGCATTGCTTTATTATTATATAAAAAACCGCCACATGCCGCGGCTACACCTGTAAAAGAATTCAGTAACGAGATCACAACGGGCATGTCTGCGCCGCCTATGGGCATTACGAAAAATACACCGTATAAAAGTGCGAGAAAAAGTGTGATAAAAAAAGGAATATTAGCCGTGTGAACATCAGAATAGTAGGCATATATGGCGGTTGTTAAAACCATTGCCAAAAGAACAAGGTTAAAAATGTGTTGCCCTTTGAATGAGAAATCTTTTACTTTTCCATTTAACTTGCCCCAAGCTATTATACTGCCTGCAAAAGAAATACTGCCAATAATGGTACCTGCGACGATTGTTAAATAATGGCCTGCAGAAACAACATTAAAAAGCGAAGTAGAATCAAGCATCCTGTTTTCGCGGAATAAATAGTCAAACTCTACTATAGATATCAGCGCTGCACATGCACCGCCCATTCCGTTGAAGAAACTTACCAGTTCGGGCATAGCAGTCATCCTTACTTTCCTGGCTGTAAGGGTGCCGATGATACTTCCTATAAGAAGCCCCCCAACTATCCATCCATAGTTTCCCAATTTTTTTCCATGATCCTCATACAAAAAAATAGTGCCTGCTATTGCTATCGCCATGCCGCCGGCTGCAATTAAATTGCCCCTCCTGGCAGTGGCAGGATTAGATAACATTTTTAACCCAAGAATAAAAGTGACAGATGCGATAAGATAACAGAGAGGTAAAATACTGATGAACATTAATAGGTTGATTCGTTTATTAAGTTGATGCGTTTATTCGTGTAATTCATGGACTATTTTTTCTTTTTAAACATTTCAAGCATTCTGTCTGTCACAACAAAACCACCGACTACATTTAGTGTACCAAGTATTACCGCAAGGAAGCCAAGGACCAGGGCAATGTAATTATCGCTCTCGGCTTTACCCATAACTATTATCGCACCTATAATTACTACGCCATGTATTGCATTAGCGCCGCTCATCAAGGGAGTATGCAATACACTTGGGACTCTTCCTATAATTTCTATTCCCAAAAAAATCATAAGGATAACTATGTAGATCAACTCGATATTCTGATTAATAAAATTTAGTATCGCTTGCATACAATAGATTTTAAGAGTTTGTCCCTTCCGCTTTGGAGAAGGGTTGAGATAAGGCCGCTTTTACCCTTTCATTAACTACCTCCCCATTGTGAACAATACAAGTTCCTTTTACGAGATCATCTTCAAAGTTTAAGTTCAAAGCGCCTTCACTATCAATTATCAACCCGAGAAAGTTAAGGATATTTTTACCATACAATTTACTTGCGTCATAAGGCATGCTTGCCGCGAGCCTTGAATTTCCAACAATGCTTACGCCGTTATACCTTACTGTTTCTTCATCC
>JBBSBD010000264.1:0-8251 GCA_038251675.1 Chitinophagales bacterium
TCATGAATATTTTTTAGATCATATCTTTCAATCACCTTCTCCATGCATAGTTGTACCCACGCAGGCACGCCTACCAAAAAGGCAATATCCCAGTCAGGCGCCTTTTCTACTATCTCGTCCAGTTTTTTTGTCCAGTCTGTTTGTCTTGCTATTTTTTTCCCAGGTTTATACATACCCTGGAACCAAAAAGGAATATTTTTTGCCTGGATACCACTTAAGTCTCCTGCATAATAAGTTGCTGTTTTTTGCAAATGGGTACTTCCACCAAGCATGAGCCATCCTTTGCCAACAGAAGATTTTGGGACTTTGGTATAAGACGCAAGGCTCAACAGTTGCCGGATGCTGGTAATAGTATTAGCTCTTATAAGTTCTTTGGTAATCGGTATGTATTTGCTTGAAGATTCACTAGTACCACTGCTTAAAGCAAAAAACTTTATTATCCCCGGCCAGCAGACGTCAGGCTTACCATCAAGAGCGCGATGCCACCATTCATGAAAAATTTTACTGTAGTTATAAGTTGGAACAATTTTTTGAAAGGTCTTTCCGGGATGCCTGCTCATTAGAATTTTATCAAAAAGGAATTTTTGACCAAATTCAGTAAATCTTGATTTTCTAAGTAGCCTCTTTAATACTTTTAGCTGTTGCCGCTTTGGTGAACTTGCAGGAAGATTCAATAGCCTTGAAATAGAATCAGGAAGTTTTAATTCAAATGGCATTCAATTAGAAAGTTTTTGACTGCAACAAATTTAATGAATACTTAATGTAGATGTCTCATTAATTTATAAATGGTTACAGTTAAGATGTTAATAAATTCTATTCCATAAACTGCCCTGCGGCTGGGGGTATATTTTATACAGGGTAAAGATTTTTCCTGGTAAAGGTGCATTTGTAAAAATAAGTTTAAAGCCAATGCACGATTTTGGTTTTGTAATTATAAGGTAAAAAATGGAAAACGCCTCTTATATCCAGCATTTCTTTTGAAATAACAGAATGAGTGACATTAGAAAAAGATTACTATTTATTTTCCTTATAAAACGCAGTTTAATGAGAAATTGAGCCTATTTCTTTCCCGAATTCCGAATAACTTTACTTTAGTGAAAAAAATTGCAGTAATTTTATATAACGGAGGATAACTTATATTTACGCTGTTTACCGGTATTCCTTTCCGGATGTTTTCTTCTAAACACGACAAAATTAATTAATAGCCCTTTTCATGTACAACCACATTTGGAAAAAATATTTACCCATTGTCAAAATCTTAATGAAAAAATCAGCAACTGAGGACCAGGTACTTGATTTAAACAGGGTTGATTTTGAACGTGCCGGCACAGGCCGTAAAGCAGGATATAAATTTACTATCGAGTTCACGGACGGTAAAGTGGGAAACGTAATAAGTGGTTCTACATTGGCAATGCATCTCGCATCTGTAATACTGGAAGATGATGCCGCAAAACAAATTTTACAAGATAATAATTACGAAGTAAGCCTTAATACTAAATTTCAGCTCTCAATTAAAAACGTAACTCCTGCGGAGGTTCATAAAGCTGAGGAAGAAAATGACGCAGCGGATGAAGAAGAGTAGGGAACATTTTCTTAAAATTATTTATAAATTATTCTGATGAAAAGAGTAGTGTTGATTACAGGCACTTCTTCAGGCATAGGATTGCACACGGCCGTGCTGCTCGCAAAAAATAACTATACTGTTTATGCCACCATGCGTGATACCGGTAAGAAAGAAATGCTTCAAAGGGAGGCTGAGGCGCAAGCGGTGTCATTGAATATAATGAAGCTGGATGTGCAGGTTGAGGAAAGCATTAAGGAGTGTGTACATGAAATTCTTGAAAAAGAAAAAAGCCTGGATATCCTTATAAATAATGCAGGTTCTGGTTTTTTACGAACAGTGGAGCAGGCAACTATGCTTGAAATTGAATACGTAACCGATGTAAATTTCTATGGGCCGATAAGATGCATTAAGGCGGTGTTGCCTCAAATGCGCAAACAACAAAGCGGGCATATTATTAATATTTCATCGGTTGGCGGACTTGTAGGGCAACCAATCAACGAGATATATTGCGCTGCAAAATTTGCTTTGGAAGGATTTACCGAAAGCGTTGCAACCTATATGAAACCTTATTTTGGTATTAATATTTCTTTGGTTGAACCGGGAGGCGTTGCTACAGAGTTTGGGAATAATATCTTGAAATATCTTGAAGATACCGGGGGCATTAAAGAGGATGCTTATACGCCTCTGATGAACGACTATATGGAATATCGCAAGACTTTCTCTGATCCGGAATTAAGAGCAAAAGTTTTTCAAACGCCGCAGCAGGTTGCCGGGGTAATACTAAAATGCATAGAAGACGAAAATCCTAAGCTCCGGTACCTGACTTCCCCATGGACAGAAGAATTTACACATCTAAAAACGGCAGCGGATAGCGACGGAACAAAATTACAAAAAGAGGTAAGAAAGCGTATTTTGCAGAAATAAAATAAAAATCTAAACTTAAAAAATGTTGTAAATACATTTAAGAATCAACTAAAACTTAGTAAAAACAAATACATGAAATCCAGGTCTAAAAAATACTACCAGAAAAGAAAAGAACAAAGTGGTTCAAAAAAAGGTTCAGTTTCTAATGCCGGCTACAACGAGGAAAATGAAATAACTTCAAAACAATCTCCTAAAAAGAATCCCGCTCCTTCTAAATCACAAGATGATCCCTCTGAAGATGCTCTGGCCACACAGGATGATACCGGCGGAGAAAATAATTCAGGTAAAAGAATTGACAATAATTAACGGTTTTTGCAGGTTCATTTAAAAGTTCTATCACTAAATCGCTGTACAGCGGTTAACGTATAAAGCACTCCCGGAAACTTATTTCATCCTTCACGATTCCCTTTACCTTATAATGATGACTCGCCTTTTGAAGCAGTGAAATAAATACATTTCATGCCCGAAGGCCCATCAATTGTTATACTTAAAGAAGCGGTTCAGGAATTTAAAGGGAAAGGAATTTTAAGTGCGCAATTCAAGAAGAAAATATTGGAAGCGCGCAAAAGCAATAAGTTGTAATTATGTTTAATCAAAAACTCTCAACGCTTTTTTCTTCAGCCTGCATTGTTTCTTCTTCAATCGGAACCAGTGTGTCAATAGTTGCCAACACTGTAACACCACCTTTTACCGCCTGGTTGAGTTTAACATTTAATTCTGTGCCTGCCGGGAGTAAGACATCTACTCTGCTGCCAAATTTAATAAACCCCATTTCAGTACCTTGATGAACAGACTGGCCTACCTGCAGGTAGTTTACAATTCGCTTGGCCACGGCCCCGGCAATTTGTTTTACTAATATGATAGCATTATCGCTTTTGATAACTACAGAGTGCCTTTCATTTTCTGTTGATGATTTTGGATTCCATGCTACAAGGTATTTTCCCTTATGATACTGGCTATACAGAACTTCGCCCGACATAGGAATACGATTTATATGCACATTGGCAGGGCTCATGAAAATGGAGACCTGGAGCCGTTTGTCATGAAAGTATTCAGGATCTACTGTTTCTTCTATTACAACCACTTTTCCGTCGGCAGGGCAAATTACCTGGTGGTGGGCAACGGTATAGATTCTTTTGGGTGAACGAAAGAATGAAATAATAAAAAGCAAAACCAAAAGGCTTCCGCCAAAAACGATCCATGATATCACAGGCATAGAGGCGCTAAAAAAATAAAAGAAGATAATATTTATAGTCCCAAAAACCAAAGCGCTTAAAGCAATGGATTTATAGCCTTCCTTGTGAATATGCATCTCGTAAGTTTAATTACAAATATAAAAAGTTGAACGCTAAGAGGGCGTATTATTTTGGACGTATTACATAAAGAAAAAATAATACAACCCTACTCCCAGCGAAGCTATTAGCAGGGAATCAAACCTGTCTAAAAAACCTCCGTGACCAGGCATGAAAGTTCCGCTATCTTTTATACCGGCCATTCGTTTTAATTTACTTTCAAGAAGATCCCCAAGAGTTCCGAACAAAGCGCAACAAGCTGCAATGATTAGACAATCTTTCAGACTATAGTAGCCTGTGGCTTTGCCGATTAAAGTAATAGTCAACACGCAAAGCATGGCTCCCCCAATGGTCCCTTCCCAGGTCTTTTTAGGTGAGATTTTCGATAAAGGCGTCTTTCCGATTAAGGAACCAACTATATAAGCCATTGTATCATTTATCCAAATAGAAAAAATAATACCACATGGAAGCACAGGAGAATAATCCATTGCCCGTTCAAACCCCCGCTGAAATAAAATTGAATTAATATGGGGAAATCCACAGGCGATTAAAAGAAGAATGGGCAGCGTTATGTACACCAATCCGTACGGAAGAAAATACGACCACTTTTTTCCGTTAATCTTTTTAATAATCTTTATATACTCATACCAGCAGCCAAAATGAATAATGGTAAAAAGAATGATGAACGCCCATCCGTTCCAAAGAAGCCCGGCTAACATCACAAATACAAAAACAAATGCCGTAACCGCTCTCGTTTGAAAAGTTTTAGAATCGAAGGCCATTAATAATATTAAGATTGAGCATTTGCCCAGTTATGAAAATCATCATCAGGAATATCGTCTTCCGGCACTTTTGCCTTTTGTAACAGAGAATATTCTTTGAACTTTTGAAAAAGAAAAATGATTAAGACAAGCGCAATAACGCCAGCCCAAAGTGGAAAATTTTCTTCGATATCCTTCGATGGAGATTTTTTTCCGGAAAGCGTAACCACGTAAAGTGCGGTTACTTGCAAACCGTTGTACAAAAAATGAAAGAGAGCGGAAAGCCACAGGTTGCCACTATAGTAATATACCAGTCCGAGAATAACCCCCAAACCAAACCGTACTAAAAAGCCGTAATATGAAATATGGATAATACTAAAAACGACAGACGTTAATATAATAGCTACCCATGGTCCTTTAAACCAACGCGTCAAAATATTTTGTAAGCCAGCCCTGAAACAGATTTCTTCAAACAGGCCCGGCAGTAAACCAATCACAACTAATGATATAAGGTACTTGGGAAAGGAATTGATGTTAATCAACGCTTCTTCCTGAAGGGCCCGCGAATCCTCCATTGCCTTAAATTTTACCGCCCAGTCTTTTGGAATGGGAATGATATTATTAAGCTCAGCCAATGCGCCCGACAGCGGAAAAGTTAATATCAAAATCCCAGTTATTATCAAAAATTGCCTGTAATTGATATTGGTATTAAAGCCGATAAACTTTGCGGGCTTACGGTAACAAATAAGCGCCAAAAAATAAACCGGTAAAAAAAACATGAAGAAAGTGGAAACAGCTTGTATGGCCATAATCGCATTGTAATACTGTGGCTTGAGCATATCAGTTGCCATTGATAGTATTGGCCTGCCAGTCATCATTTTCCAGATAACAACGGAAACGATTGACCCTATAATAAGCCCGGCGCCTACAAAACCAAGGAATATACCCAACTGTGCGGAATAGCTAATGTTTTTCGAATTTCTGTCAACAACCATCATCTCAAAATTTAAGTGCGTAAATTTACAGCCAAATTTTTTCTTTAGGCGGTGAGCCCTAAGCTATAAGAAAAATAGAATACAAAATCGATTAATAACGTTATAAAAGCATGCCGTCAATAGGTAACATACGCCTTCCTGATTTTCCATTATTGCTTGCACCTATGGAAGATGTGAGTGATCCGCCGTTTCGTGCGGTGTGTAAAGATAATGGTGCACATCTTATGTACACAGAATTTATAAGCAGCGAAGGGCTTATAAGAGACGCTATAAAAAGCAGGAAGAAACTGGATATTTTCGATTATGAAAAGCCTGTTGGTATACAAATATTCGGAGGTGATGAAGAAAGCCTTTCGCTTGCGGCAAAAATTGTTGATGCTACAAATCCGGATTTACTCGATATTAATTTTGGATGCCCGGTAAAAAAAGTCGCTTGCAGGGGCGCCGGCGCCGGAGTGTTGAAAGATGTACCATTAATGGTTAGGTTAACTGAGGCAGTGGTAAAAAGTACTTCACTTCCGGTTACTGTAAAAACCAGGCTCGGCTGGGATGATAACACCAAAAACATTGAGGATGTGGCTGAGCGTTTGCAGGACGCAGGTATAAAAGCACTATCAATCCACGGGCGCACACGTACTCAAATGTATAAAGGCGAAGCCAACTGGGAATTGATAGCAAAAGTGAAAGAAAATCCCAGGATTAACATTCCCATTTTTGGAAACGGCGATATTGACTCACCGCAAAAAGCACTCGAATACAAAAACCGTTACGGGGTAGATGGCATCATGATTGGCCGCGCGGCGATAGGATATCCGTGGATATTTAATGAAATAACGCATTTTGTAAATACGGGAATTTTATTACCGCCACCTTCGGTTGAAGAACGGGTAGCCGTTTGTAAAAAGCATTTGATAAAATCTTATGAATGGAAAGGCCCTATAGTGGGGATAAATGAAATGCGCAGGCACTATACAAATTATCTGAAGGGAATGCCCAATATAAAAGAATACCGCCTTAAACTTGTCACATTAAAAGAGGTGGATGAAATTTTGGAGGTGCTGGATGATATCGTTGACAAATACAATGGCTATGAATTTGAAAGATCTGTAATTGAATTAATCAACTACCATGAAAAGTGTGCGGTATAATAGTCACTACTTTATAGCATGATTTAATTCATAAATTTCTTTTTTATAAAGCCATATCAACAGGGACTACCGAAGACGAAAAGATTTTTGAGAGATTTCCTTTTTCATCTATAAGATATTTATAGAAATTCCATTGCGGCTCTTTGTTATTCCACCCGTTTTTATTTGGATCACTTAGCCATTGATATACGGGCTGCTTATTTTTCCCGGTCACAGTGTCCTTTTTAAAAAGTTGAAAAGTTACCCCATAATTTATTTTGCAAAATTGGGCTATATCATCATCTGTGCCCGGCTCCTGTGAACCGAAATTATTAGAAGGAAACCCAAGAATCACCAAGTTTTTATTTTGCTGATTTAATTGTTCCAACTCAGTGTATTGAGGCGTGTAGCCGCATTGGCTGGCAAGATTCACAATCAATACCTTCTTTCCACTATATTTTTCAAATGAAATTTCATTGCCTGAATTTGTGGTAGCTTTTAGAGAAAAGAAACTCACGGGAGCCACTTTACTGCTTTGGTTTTCCGAAACATTAATGCCCATACCGGTTAATTTTGAAATTTTCATTCTAAGTGGATAGCTTGATGCAATAAGTGTTTTTAATATGGACATTCTATTATTTTGGTGTTGCTTTTTAGGGTTTACCAGAAAGATATTTTGCGAAGAATTTATCCATCGCTTTATAAAAGTCTATCCGGTTGTTTTCATTGGCAAATCCATGTCCTTCATCATTTTTTACCATGTATTCTACAGCAACGCCTCTCTTTCTTAAAGCCGCTACCATTTGATCACTTTCGGCCTTGTTTACACGCGGATCGTTGGCACCCTGCGCAACAAATAGCGGTGTCTTTATCCTGTCTGCGTGTAAAGCGGGAGAAGCTTCATTCATCAAAATACTGTCTTTCACGGGGTCGCCTACCAGCTCTTGCCACATCGCCATATATGGCTTCCAATAAGGAGGAATTGTTTTCATAAATGTAAAAAGATTGGAAACACCCACATAGTCAACAGCACAGGCGTACAGGTCCGGAGTAAACGTAACACCGGCTAATGTGGCATAACCGCCATAGCTGCCGCCATAAATTGCAACACGTTTCGGATCAGCAATACCTTCTTTTATCAGCCATTGTACCCCATCGGTAATATCGTCCTGCATGGTTTTACCCCATTGTTTTTGGCTTTTAAGCCAAAACTCTTTTCCATAGCCGGTTGAGCCACGGAAATTCATTTGCAATACGCCATACCCACGGTTGGCCAGCATCTGCACTTCAGGGTTAAAACCCCATTGATCCCTGTACCACGGACCGCCATGCGGGTTAACCACCACGGGAATGTTTTTTCCTTCAATCCCTTTTGGCAATGTGAGATAACCATGAATGGTGAGACCGTCCCGCGATGTATATTCAATTGGTTTCATGGAAGCCATACCATCCTCCTTAAGCCAGGGCATAGCATTTGCAAGAAATTTCGTGGTGCCTGAATTTTTATCATAGAAATAATATTTGGCGGCCAGCTTATCATTTCCCGTCCACACAACAAACTTATCTTCTGCATTATTATTTCCATAAA
>JBBSBD010000265.1:0-8241 GCA_038251675.1 Chitinophagales bacterium
AGTGTTGCTGACAGTAGGTACGATATAGTAACCGAGCGCAAGCATACCCAGTGAAGCCCAACCCCAAAACACTGCATTGGTGTGTACCGGGCGAAGCCGCCCAAAGCTTAACCAACTGATATGGTCCACATCGGGTGCTACGAATTTGATTCCCAAATATTCGCCGATACTCGTGCCGAATACCAACCAAAAAGTTGCCGTGCCTATGTACCATAAAATAAGTTTGGATAGTTTCGGATCTATATTCGGCCGCTTCAGCGCCTTCTTTTTTATGGCCACCACCGGCAGGCCGCTGTTCGTATTGATGTTGATCAGTCCTTTGCTGTCTTCTGCTTTTAATTCTCCTGCTAATTCAGAATCACTCAACTTATAATCAAGTGCCGTTTTTCTTTTTATTAATGTTTCCTTTATCTCATCATCGGGCAATACTTTTAGGTAGGCCGCTAACTTTTCTGACTCTTCTATATCCTGCTTTTTATTATATTGCCTTAATACATTTTTTACTTTAACGATCATTAAAATAATCCCTGCCAGTATAGGTGTTAGGATTAAGACTATCGTTATAATTACTCCCCCGTTGCTTAAGAGAGATCCTATTTTATTGGAAGATTGGGCAAATAAATTTTGCGGATTTAAAAATGCAGTGATAATAAAAAGCAGGCTGAGAAGTTTGGAATTAAAATTATTCTCTCTTGGTTTTTGCTCCTGGTTTTTCATTTTTTCCTTGTAAGATAAAAACTCTTCTATTTGATTACTGTTCATGCTATTGATATATTGATTAAGCCGCGTTGTATCTATTTCCTTTTTCTTTCTTTTTCCTGCCATTACCACTTCCGAGGTTTTGATCTTTAAGAAAATTGCTGCTACCAACACAATCGCAAGAAGCGCAAAAAGCATAATCATATACCCATCATGATTTGTAGCAGGTGGTGTTGCAGCGCTGTCAACCTGCGCCTGCACAACGGGTAGATAAATGAAGACTGTAAGAGTGAACAACAATGCAGATTTGCCTATAAACTTTTTGTGCATACCAAATATATTAATACCTTTTTGTCCTTTATTATTTCAAAAAAAAATTATCGCTTTAGAAAAGTCAAACACTTTTCCAGTTGCTTACTGAACTCCCCTATCCTGGCGGCTTCCAACATGTTATAAATATCCTCCCTTACTTTTTTAAATTCGTTATGAATTGGGCAAGGCTTTTTTTCGTTGCAGTTTCTAAGCCCGAGACCGCAGCCGGTAAAAAGTTTACCTCCATCAATGGCTGTTACAATGTCTGCCAACGAACACTGTGAAGATTCCTCCTCCAGGAAAAAACCGCCGGTAGGCCCTTTCAGGGATTGCACAAGCCCCTTACGGCTTAAGTCCTGTAAAATTTTTGCGATAAAATGTTCAGGTGCATCAATAGCTTTTGCTATTTCCTTTATCCCTACCCTGTTTCCCGCCTTCGATCTTTGTGCTATAAAGATCATTGCACGAATCGCATATTCACAAGTTTTTGAAAACATTTTTTTCTTTTACGCCGCAAATATAAAAATGATTTTTTAATAAAAGATAAAAAAGTCTTTTATTGAATAAATTTTTTAGATTTTCTTAATAATATTTAAGAGGATTGTAAAGCGTTCTTCTTTTCTATGTCTTATTATGAAATTATTTCTTTCGCACTATTCATAATTTTCTTTATTTAAAAAAAAATTTGCGATTAAAGCCATTCATATTTTAGTTTACCAACTTTATAAATCTTTCTTCTTAAACTTTCTCAGGGATAAACTTACAGGTATAAACATCCACAACAGCAACACAAAAATGGTAATAATTGTACCTGAGGTAGTTCCAAAAAAACTTTGAAAAACTGCGCCAGTATAACCCATCAATGCAGATACATCCATCTTTAATAAAATTAATATCCGCCCCATGTCAATAGGGTTTAGGCCACTCAATATAAGCATCGGCTTTTCGAGCGGATAATCCGCAAACTGAAACAAAATGAAAAGTACCAGCCCATCAAAAATCAGGGAAAAATAAAGCCACAATAAAACCGCAATGCCAATTCCCTTTGCTTTATCCCTCGTGTAAACTGCGGCAAGCAGGGCAATGGATACAAAAATCATGGTTAATATTAAACCTACGCCCACTAATATGAGGCCTGTGGGCGAGAAGGCATATAACAAAACGGGTATGCCTACTCCAATAAAAAAGGATAAGGTTAATGCTATAGCCATTCCTGCATAAAGGCTTATCCATATATGCTTGCGTTGTAACGGCTGACTTACCAATAGTTCTATAAACTCCGAACTATTATAAATATAGATCGTTGAAAAAATGATACATATAAGTGGAACAATAATCAAAACAATATTCATTAAACTTAGCAGGCCCTTTGAAGAATTATCCTGCAGGTTGAATACGGTAAGGGAGATAGCCAATAATAATATGGTATATGCAATTACTATTTTGTTTCTCAATATATCCGCTATAACATATTTTATTATTTTTCTCATGGCATTATTTTTTTTGCATTACGGCCGCGATCGCTTTTGATAATTTTTTTTCACCAGTATCTTCCCGCAGTGAATCAATACTTTTATGAAACAGTAAATTACTATCCTGCATATAGATCACCTGTGTTACCAGGTCATCCAATTCACTCAGGATATGCGAAGTAATAATTACCAGTTTACCTTTCTTTTTTTCAGCTATAATTTTTTCTTTTAATATTTCAGAAGCTAACGGATCCAGGCCTGCTGTAGGCTCGTCCAGAATCAATACGTCCGGGTTGAAAAGAAAAGCCAAGGAAGCGCTTACCTTTTGCGTAGTGCCGCCAGACAAAGTACGCATACGTTTTCCCATCAAATCATTTAGCCTGAAGGCTTTTATCAAATCTTCATCAAACTGATGCCCTGCTCTCTTCGAGCGTATATCTTTCATCATATTCAGAACCTGGCCGATCGTCATATTTTCAGGATAGCGGCCTATTTGTGGCATGTATCCTATATGCTCCCTGTATAACCAATCGTGAAGTATATTCTTTCCGTTAAAAGTAATGAAGCCACTATCAGGAACGACCATACCCAGAATACATTTTACCAGCGTTGTTTTACCACTGGCATTGGGTCCAATTAAGGCAATACATTCTCCTTTATTACAGGTAGCCGATACATTGTTTAAGGCAACCAACCTGCCGAATTTTTTAGTAACGTTATTAGCAATAATCATAAATGCAAAGGTTTCATTAAGGGAAAATGATCCACTAAATTTTCCGGGGTTAGCCCGGGGATTATTTTTTCAATTTTATCAAATAAGGTCGCCATCACACTTCTAAATAAAATCATTGCGGTAGGATTTTCGGCAACAATCATGGAGAACATACTCACGGGATGATAGGGCACATCGCCCACTCTATCCCTGTTTAAGTCATATCCTTCATACTTGTCCCAATAATTATGGTCGAAACAATTCAGCACCAATGTGCCGTTGGTAGCAATATCAAAAGAGTTGCCTAAAAAATTATTATGTGTAAGCGTATCATCCATGCAATTTGCATCAATTTTTATTGCCCATCCGTTTTTATTGAATTCATTTTTTTCAACCATCACCCTGTTCGCTCCTTCCATAGAAATACCGGTTGTATTGCGCAAAAATTTATTTCCGGAAATATAACTATCAGTAATTTCTTTTAAGAAAATGCCATAACATCCATCACCCCAGTTATCTTCAAAAAAATTATTAAACATTTTTACTCCATGAGAGAACATCACTGAAACACCTGCATTATTATTTTGAAACGAATTGGATATATAAGCATCATTATGGGAGAACATAAAGTGCAAGCCATATCGGGAATTTGCATTGGAGATATTTCGCCAGATAACGGAGTTGGTTACAAACTCAAAATAAATTCCATCCCTATGACCGGTAACAGAATTGCCGATAATCCGAAGGCTATCGCATTGCCAGCAATGAATACCATTTCCGCTTTCCTGATCGGTAACAGCATAGGCCGAAAGCTTGTTATTTTCAACCAGGCAATTGGTCGATTTTTCTAAATAGATTCCAAAAAAAGTACCTTCTAATATGTTACCTGCAATCGTAACTCCCTTTCTTGTATAAACTTTTATTCCCGCAATATCTACCAGGCTTGAAGTGCCAGAGTGAACTAATTTAAAACCTTTTATAATTACGTTATCTGCTTTTACCGAAACAATCTCATACTTTTTTTCACCATCCAGCACAGGATAATCTACTCCCAAAAGCACGAGTGATTTATTTACAATAATATTTTTTTCTTTATAAATACCAGGCGCAACCATAATTGTATCGCCATTTTGCGAGTTGTTGATAGCTTCTTGAATGGAGTGGAATTCTTTATTCGCTCCGACATGATGTACGTTGGGAAAAGTGATTTTCCAGGACAGGGTTAAAAATATAATTGATATTATTTTTGAAGTGTTCACGGCCGGGTTAATTGATCCCATGTTACCTCTGTGCCGGGGTAATTGTTTTCAACTATTTGCAAACTATCCCTGTTGGCAAAGGCTGCGACATTGCCACCCATGGGACTTCTGAGAGAATCGCTTTTCAAAAAAAAAGACGCCTTTGCCGGAACTAAAGAATGGTCACCCGAAAAGTCAACAAAATAAACTGTATTGAATTTATCCTTGTTATTAGCAGGTTCTTTCAAAAAAGATTTTAAACAATGTTCATCGTCAAACTTGAAAACCTTCCCTTTACCGGTAATTACTTCCGCTCCGAAACGGTTGTCGCTATAAGGCATTTTACAATAATCGCAATGATCCTTTCCGACAATAATAGGCTCCGGCCCCGTATTACAGGAGTTTAGCAGGAAAAGTAATACTATGGGTAATGCGGCGTTAAGCGGTTTGAGTTTTTTTTTCCAATTTACTTGAGACTTCCAGGCCAGGACCACAAGGGCAAGTAATATAATGCCCACACCAATAAATAACCATCCCCCAATATGAGGTATGGAATACGCGCCAAAATTGAGCAATTGTTTATAACCGATTAAAGGCGGCTGGTAAGCCATTCCCGGTACAATAATAGCTGCATCAGGATTGAGGTTGTGTCCATAGTTGTAATCCCATTTCCAAAAATCAATCATGGCTATTACACCAAAACAAACAAAAAGCACAAACACTATATTAAGCAGGATTCTTTTTCCAGCAATAGCCGTTAAGACAAGCGCCAATGCAAAAAATCCGATGATATAGGGTAGTATCGTGAATTCCATAAAGTCTGCTGTGTGCAGGGATTTCATACCAATGTAATGATTCAATCCATTGATGATAGCTACATTTCCGGCCAGCTTATTCGCATAAATCAATAAGACCAATCCTTCAGGGTATTGAGGTGCAGAAAGCTGAATTTGCCACATGGGGAAAAACATAACAGCAACAAGCATCCCGCTGCATAGTACCAAAAGCAACCTGGCATATCCTTTAAGCTTATTGTTTTTCATGGCTTCATTTTTAAAAAGATAAAATATCCCGTTAATAAAATTTCGTGTACAGGTAACCGTTACTTCTTTGCCGGCGGCAACAATACACCATCTATTAAATATATAATACCGTTGGAGGCCTGAACAGTCCCAATAATATTAGCTGAATTATTCAGCATTATCTTTCCATCTTTCACGTTGACAGTTGCATTATCTCCATTAACCATTCCCAGTACCTGGCCATCCTTAAAACTCTCTTCTTTAAGCCCTCCCAAGGCAACGTGGTATTGCAAAATATTTTGCAAGTCGTCTTTCTTATCATCTTTCATGAGGCCATCAACCGTGCCTGCAGGCAGTTTATCAAACGCTGCATTGGTAGGCGCAAAAACAGTAAACGGTCCTGTATTTGAAAGTGAAGTAACGAGGTCGGCCTGTTTTAATGCTGATACTAATGTTGAAAGATCTTTAGATGCAATGGCCAGTTTCACTATATCTTTTTGCGATTGGTCATCATTTACATTTTCCTGTCCGCCGGCAGCTGGTGTATTATCAGACGCGGATACTTCATCTGTTGCCGTTGTTGAAGTTCCCTGGTTGCAGGATAACAATCCAAAAAAAAGTGGAATAAAAAACAGCTTAATTATATTTTTCATTTTTTTAAATTTTTTTTTTAGAATACTTCTGCCATTCCCCGCCCTCTATTTACCCAGTCTTTTTGGATATGGATTATAAATTAATAACCTAATAAATATCACAAGAAGTACACTTCCCGTGATATTATTTTTGTAGGCTTATTGTGTAAGTAAAGGAGGTGCCGAGGAAGAATCCGGCATGTTCTCACCCGTATTAAAAGTTAAGGGAACATTGCTATTAGCGGGCGATACCCTCACGTATCCCTGCATTTCCTGGTGAAGGGCGCTACAAAAATCAGTGCAATAGAATGGATACATACCCGGTTTTTCAGGCGTCCAGTAAAGCGTTTGTGTTTCACCAGGCATTACCAACAACTCTGCAGTGTTTGCCGCTCCTTTGATGGCAAAGCCATGAGGAACATCCCAATCCTGTTCAAGATTGGTAACATGCCAATACACATCATCTCCCATTTTTATTCCTTCAATATTATCAGGTACAAAATGAGAACGGATCTGTGTTATATATACATCCACTCTTTTCCCATTGCGTACTACCTTAGCTTCTTTTTCGCCCCTTGTTACATAAGGATTTTTATTTTCTTCAATCTTAAAAAACTTTACAGATTTATCTTTTATCAGCGATGCTGCCACAGCCTGCCCATAGTGGGGTTCGCCAACCGTTGGGAAGTCAAGCAACAATTTCATTTTATCACCGGAGATATCAAAGAGCTGCGCTGCCTGTGCCAGTTCAGGCCCTGTAGGCAGATACCTGTCTTTGGTAATTTTGTTATAAACGATTACATATTTGCCATTGGGTTTCCTGGTATCTCCACCCGGAATACATAAGTGCCCCGGAGAATAATAGGTGGGTTCCCTGTCAATGATTTTTAAATCCTTAATGTTCCATTTTACAATTTCAGAGGAAACAAACATTGTAGTAATGGCATTTCCCCTTCCATCAAATTCTGTATGTAAAGGGCCTAAGCCGGGCTTTTTCACCTCTCCGTATAAGACTGCCTGGTATTCAATTACAGGGATACCATCATAGTTGCCAATAAACTTTTTATCAGCAATAGCTTTTAGCATTTTTTCAAAGCTAAACACGGGTATCAATGCCGCCAGTTTTCCACTTCCTACAATATATTCGCCGGTAGGGTCCACATCACAACCGTGCGGTGATTTAGGGCATGGCATAAAATAACATACACCAGGAAAATCTTTTGAATCCAAAACGGTTACCTGTTTTTCAATAGTAGAGGTGGCACTATGCGTAGTTTCATTGTAAACATTATGAGCGTATTGAACTGCCTCAGTTTTACCTTTACCCTGCTTTGCATATTCTTCTAATTTCTTCCAGTTCACGGCAAGAATGAAATCTTTATCGCGTTGTGAAGCGTTCACTTCCAGCAAAGTATTTGCCTGCTCTGTGTTATAGCATGAAAAGAAAAACCAGTTGTGCGATGGACCCTTGCCACTATGGCTCAGGTCAAAATCAATCGGGGGCACCCTTAACTGGAAAGCTATTTTCATGGTACCGGAATCCTTATCCACAGTTATGAAACTAATAGATGCGCTAAAATTTTTCCGGTAAGTATTAATGGGCACATCGCCGTTTGCATTATCCATAGGAACAGCAAAGCGAGTACCAGCCACCACATATTCTGTATTCTCAGTAATGAAGGGCGAAGAGTGGTTACCTGCGCTGTTGGGCAATTCCAGGATCTCAGCAGTTTTAAAAGTAGTGAGATCTACCCTGGCAATGCGGGGTGTATTATTGGCATTGGCAAAAATCCAACGTCCATCAATTTCTCCATTGGTTTGGGAAAGTTCCAGGTGGTGTTGGTCATCCCATGGGATGAAACCATGTGATGTATTTAGCATGGGTTTGGTTTCTTCACTGTATCCATATCCATTTTCAGGGAACACTCCAAAAATGGGTACAATTTTTAACAGCCTGCCGGAAGGCAAGCCATATACGGCCATTTGCCCATTGAAACCACCGGAGACAAAATTATAAAACTCATCGTATTTACCGGGAGCTACATATACTCTTTGGGCGGCATCGCCACTAATGGCATCAGCGGTATTCTTAGGCTTGCAGGAATATAAGCCACTAAATAAAAAAGTAGCCAGGGCCGAATAAAGCAGGAAGGA
>JBBSBD010000266.1:0-8240 GCA_038251675.1 Chitinophagales bacterium
AACAGCCGGAAGCGATTTACAATTAATGTTTGGGGCTAAAATTTTTGATTTTCCTAAACCACCATCTCTTATCAAATATTTACTGGGCTTCTCCGATGATCCCGAAGGAGTTGTTTTAGATTTCTTTGCCGGTTCAGGCTCCACCGCACAGGCTGTATTGGAAATGAATTTAAAAGATAATGGCAACAGGAAGTTTATCTGTGTTCAACTTGACGAAAAGACTCCGGTAAAATCTATTGCGAGGAAGCACGGCTTTGATACCATTTCTCAGATCACAAAAAAGAGAATTGACCTGGTTCTGGAAAAAATAGGCGCTTCATCAAACAATGCTAAAATTCCAGAGAAATTAAAACCCAGATATAGATTTTATAAATTATCGCCGCCGGGTGTAAAATCAAATAATAAATAAATCAAGGGGAACTATTGATCATAATACAACAATAATTTCGATGCTGATTGAAGATTTTGATTTTAAAACAAATTATGAAAAAGCTCGTCAAAGGGCAATTGAGATGGTTGACAACGAGCTGTATTCAAGATTTGGCTTATCAAAAGAAAGCCGCATTGAAAAAGCAATGTTAGGTTGTATAGGCGAGTTGGCTTTTGAACAAGTACTACTTAAAAAAAAGTATGCATTTAATGTTGACCGCAATAATTATAAAGAGAGAAATTCCGACGAATATGATTTTTTAATAAACGGTAAAAAGCTCGACATAAAAGTGGCTAAAAAATCTACATCCAATCCTCCCAATGATAATTGGACTTATGGATATCCAAGTGAACAAAATCCTGTTTCGAAAGATTTTATTGTAATTGGCTGGGTGGATTTCATAAACCAAGCCGTGGCATTTTATGGCTGGACCACGGGTGCAAACGTTAATAAATGTGCTGTTGTAACTGCAAATAGTTATAAGGGTTATAAATATTTGACACCTAACCATGAATTTAAATGGGGAGCTTTAAATAAGAGCTTTGACCAATTGTTTGACGGGATTTTTAAAACATAGCCATACTATTTTTTTCTCTTACTATTCAAAAAATCAGCAAGCTCATCTATCTCATCAGTTCCAATTAAATCAGCACCAAGTTTCATTTGGGTTTCCCACGAAAGTTCTGTATCCGGTGCAGCCCAAAATCTTACAGTTTTCCCTGCATTATGTACACTATCAATTGTATGCTGAAGTAATTTTTCGTCACTAGTTTCTAATGATCCCTTGCCTCTCCATGAGGAATATCTCTCAAACGAAAGACTTACCTGCCCTACTCTTTTCCATTCACCCGGATTATGTTTCAATGTAAGATCATCATCAAAAAAAATATAATCCAGGTAATTTTTATATTCAGAAGGCGGAGGCCTTTCCCCACTGATTAAAATGGTCACAAGATTTCGCATTTTTCCCGGAGTGGCTAAATATTTTTTAAGTGGCTCAATTTCTTTTAAGAGAATTTGTAAGCTGGACTTATAGTCTTCCTTTACATCTATCAACAGTTTAAGATGCCGGTATTTATTCTTCGCAAGTTCCCGTAACAAAGGATCGATATACAAGCTCTTCAGAGTGCGATCTTGTTTAATATCATTCTTGTTGTGCGCAACATATAGAACGTCGTGCACGGGATATACATCAGCTTCAATGGAACCGAAGCCTGCATTAAACGCTGTATAAAAAGGAACCGGGTGCATATAGTCGTTATGCGCATGCGCATTAGCTACTGTATAATTTTTTTGCTGGGCAAAAACGCTATTTGAAATGAAAATTAAGCAAATTGCTACGCCAATTATTATGCTTTGATGATGCCGGTAACTTGATAGTAATTTCATTTACTGCTTTGTTTTATCTCATATTTATTTCCGCCAATACAGGGAAATGATCTGAAGGAAATTTACCATAATAGGAATCAGTGAGCAAGCCCCACTTGTTCACTGTAAAATGATCTGTAACAAAAATGTGATCGATTATTTCAGTACTTTCTTTTGCTTTTCCAAAAGCATTGAATGAAGCATTGTTAGCATAGGGGAATTTTACCTGGCTGTAGGTGTCATTTAGTATGCGTGAATTTGCAATTGCCTGGTACCATTCGCTGCTGCGAGACCCATTCAAATCTCCGGTAAATATCACCGGCTCTTTACCAGCAATATCTTTTATCTTTTTTAAGATAAGCTTACTGCTTTCTTCACGTGCGACTACTCCCTGGTGGTCGTAATGTGCATTGAAAAAATAAAATTTTCTACCACTTTTTTTGTGCTGCAAATATACCCAGGAACAAATGCGGTTGCAGCAGGTAGCATCCCACCCTAGAGATGGTTTTTCCGGTGTTTGCGATAGCCAGAAGTCACCTTTATTCAATAGATTAAATTCATCTTTTTTATAAAAAATTGCAGAGTGTTCTCCTTTATCTATTCCGTCATCTCTGCCGAGTCCATAACGCGCATATTGCGGCAATGCATTGGTGATATCATCCAGTTGGTTCTTTAATCCTTCCTGTGTGCCAAAAATATCAAAGTCATGAAAGCGGATCAATGCTGCAACTACAGGCGCTCTGTTTACCCAAAGATTTCCCAAGTCGCCCGGGTTATCGTTTCTTAAATTATAAGTGCCGACTGTAAGTTTTTGCGCCTGCATAAAGTTGAAGACAACAAGCGTTGAAATACAAGAAAAAAGTATTTTTAATTTCAATTTGTTTTGTTTTTAAATGCGGTTTGTTTTGGGGTTGATTTGTGAAGAAAAGCATTTTTATTGCACGTGAAAGTTGTAAATATAATTCTTAATAGTTTTTTGATAAACTCAAAATGCGTCGCGCCCTTAAATTATAAATCCTTTAGAAGGCAATGAAATAATCAGGTTATTAAAAAACTACCCCAAATAATACTTTTTTATTGACGTGAATACTCCGGGTTAAGTTGTTGAATTTCTCACAACTAATGTGGAGGGCATTACAAGGCTTTCCCCTTTCAAATTAAAATTGGCTTTTGCCAAAGCCTTAAATAAAAGAGTGGCAGCGGTCTTTCCCATTTCAAAAGCAGGTTGGGTAATAGTCGTGAGTGATGGATTTAAAATAGAAGCTGTTTCAAGATTTGAAAAGCAAACAATTTTTACATCTTTGGGTATTTTCAATTTCAATGCAACACAAGCTTTGTATAGCGGGGTAGTTAATTTTTCAACGGAGGCAACAACGCCATTTGGCCTGCTCTTTTTTTGCAGTAAACTTTTAATTAATGCATAGTTTTGCTTTGCCTTATTGCTGCATAGAATCACATTTTTTTTATCCGCTTTTATATTGTAATGCGCAAGCGCTCTGAAATAGCCTTCCAATCTTTTGTTGTTAATAGATAAACTTTTAGAAATACTGAGAAAGGCAATTTTGCTACAACCTTGTTGAATCAAATGTTCCGTTGCCTTATATCCACTTTCAAAATCATCGGTAGTAATTTTAGTTGTTTCTACCTCTTCGCAAACCCGGTCGAAAAATATAAGAGGTATTCCGCTGGAAATTAAATTATTGACATGATCGCTTTGCGAAGTTTCTCCTGATATAGACATAATAACTCCATCAACCCTGCCGCCCTGAAATTCTTTTAGAATATTTCTTTCATTTTCAAAACTTTCGTGCGTTAAACAAATCAACACATGATAACCCTTTTCCTTAGCTATAGATTCAATACCATTAATTGCCAGCGAAAAAAAACTATCTGCTACTTCAGGTATGACCACTCCAATATTTTTACTTTTCCTACCGCGTAAACTACTGGCATAAGGATTTGGCACGTAGTTAAGTCGGGCCGCAGTTTTTAATACCCGTCTCTTTGTTTTTTCACTTATTTCATGACTGTCGTGCAAGGCTTTTGAGACGGTAGAGACCGATAATTTTAACTCTCCGGCAAGTTCTTTAATATTAATATTCTTCATGGTTTAAATAATAAAGCATATCGCCTGAAGTGAAACGTTACATGTAAAATAATAAGCCATCCAATCAGTCGGCTTATTATTTAGCGTCATCATCTAAAAAAATAAATATTTGCGAAAACGGTTTCGTAAATAAAGCTAACCTATTATGCATACTGCATAAAAAAACCTTACTTTAGAATCATAATTTGTTTTAACACCTTAATCGATTGCCATGGATACAAACTTAAAAACTTTCTCCTCAAAGGAAACAAACCCTTTAATAAGTATTGATGAATGGGAAGATGATGTGTTGAAGCGTTATCCAGAACCGGAAAGCATTGCCACGTCTAAGAAAACTGATGAATACCGCAATTACGAGGAACCCGCAAGAGATAGTGTAAAGGAATTTTATAGGTTAAATCATACGTATCAGACCTATGATTTCGTACAGGAAAAACGAAATAAATATTTAAAGTTTGATAAAAAAGAAATGCCTGTTTGGGACGCCTTTCAATTCCTAAACCAATTGGTAGACGATTCGGATCCTGATACAGACCTTGACCAGTTTCAGCATTTGTTGCAAACATCCGAAGCCATAAGAAGAGATGGCCATCCTGATTGGATGGTACTAGTGGGGCTTATGCATGACATGGGGAAAGTGCTCTGTTTATTTGGCGAACCGCAATGGGCTGTAGTTGGCGACACATTCCCGGTTGGTTGCGCATATTCAGATAAAATTGTGTACCCGGAATTTTTTAAAAACAATCCTGACTTTTCTAATCCTGAATACCAAACCGAATATGGAATCTATAAAAAGGGATGTGGTCTGCGGAATGTAGATATGTCGTGGGGGCACGATGAATACGTTTACCAAATGCTTAAAGATCGCATGCCTGAAAGTGGTTTGTATATGTTGCGGTACCATTCATTTTATGCATGGCATCGTGAAGGAGAGTATGAATACTTGCTGGATGACCATGATAGGGAAATGCTTAAATGGGTAAAGCTTTTTAATCCTTATGATCTCTATTCAAAAAATCCTGAGCCGCCGGACTGGAAAAAATTAAGGCCATATTACGAAGAACTTGTAGGAAAATATCTTCCTGAAACTTTGAAATTTTAAGTCATGAAGTTATGTGGTTGATTCAGCTTAAGAGGTTTGATTTTTTAGAGCACAGGTTATTAAAAATAAAAGTGATTTTTTATAAAGACAGCTTCAAATGAAGACTGTCTTTTTTATTATTTATTAGTAAACTTTGCATTTGACATTCAATAATTAAGTATGCTTTAATAAATGCTTACTCATGAAACCAGACAATTATTCAAATACCTTCCCCTCAAAGTTTATCCCACTCATGTTACTATGGAGCATCGTCTCCTGCACTACGTCGAAAATATATAAAACATCGATCTCAACAGATAGTTACAGCAGCCCGTATGATGTATCAACTCTTGCGGTGGATAATAAAGCGATACTACTGCCGTACAATCGCATCATTGATCCGGCAGGTACCGTTATCCGTTATGGCCAGCCTTCCTTAGAGAATCACAGCCTCGACTGTGTTTTATTGCCCGGTGGAGAAATTTTAGCCGTTGAGGATCGATATGGAGTAGCCTTCATTGATGTTCAAAATAACAAGATGCTTTTTCATCTCGACTATGCATCCAATAATTCTTACCGGGCTCTTATAAGTACTTATTCCGGCATCAAAGTGCTTAAGCGGGGAAATATCATTCATATATATTGGGGCGCTTCAAGCCCGGCTACCAGGGCTTCCTATATTATGGATGCAGTGTGGGATGGAGAAAAAACCGAAATAAAGGATACATTTTCTTTCAATGCGGAGCCTCCGGCTCCAATGGCATTACCAAATGATATTGCTATTACTAACGAAAAAGGTGAATATTATTTATATATCGTTTTAAATGGGAACAGCCAACTATGTAAGGTAAGGCTAAGTGATAAAAAAATAATTTGGACTACAGCAACAGGTATGGCGCCATTTGGCATTGCCTTATCATCAACAAAAGCTTACGTGACAAATTGGGCGGGGCCTCTGCCAACGGATACTTCAAAAGAAACTGCCGGTATTCCCTATGGAAAAGTTTACGTCGATCATCGTACGGGAGCTACTGCAATGGGTACTGTTTCCGTAATTGATTTGGAATCCGGAAAAATGATTTCTGAAATTGAAACCGGTCTTCATCCTAATGCAATTATTATAAGCAACGACCAACAGTTTGTATATGTATCCAATGGTAATAGCGATAATATTTCTGTGATTAGTACTAAGAACGACAGGGTTGTTGATAGCATATCTGTGAGATTAAACGGAGAAGAAAGTTCTTTCATAGGTGACTCCCCAAATGCAGTAGTCATAAATGATAGCGACAACATTTTATACGTTGCAAATGGCATGGACAATGCTGTTGTGGTAATAAATTTAGGAGAAAGTTCATCTTCGTTTGGAAAAGGAAAAAATAATATAGCAGGTTTTATTCCAACGGAGGCCTATCCTGCCGGTTTTGCATTGAGCAAAAAAACTTTGTACGTAGCCAACCTTGAGGGAGAAGGTGCAAGAGCAACCACTAATAAAAGATACCAGGCACATCAGCAGGAGGCTACTATTTCAATAATTCCGTTACCGGGTAAAGACAAATTAAATTTATATACCGAAAGAGTTAAGAATGCAAACCTACTTTTTAGAACAAAACTTTCTAAATTATTGCCACGGAATAATGTAACACCAAAGCCGGTGCCGGAGCGCATTGGAGAGCCATCTGTTTTTAAGCATGTAGTTTATATCATCAAAGAAAACAAAACGTATGACCAGGTAATGGGTGATGTGCCGGAAGGAGATGGCATGAAATCATTATGTATTTATGGAGAAAATATTACACCCAATCAACACCTTCTTGCGAAGCAATTCTTGCTGATGGATAATTATTATGTATCAGGTAAATCATCTGCCGAAGGCCATTCATGGACGGATGCTGCCATAGTAACAGACTATATTGAAAAAAATGTACGGGCATGGTTTCGTAGCTACCCGCATGTATTGGCAGATGCGATGGTATATAATAAAGAAGGCTTTCTTTGGAATAATGCACTGGATCACGGTAAAACTGTAAGGATATATGGAGAGGCTTGTGCTCCCGTATGGCCAAAGGAAATGGGCTGGAAACAAATTTATGAATCAAGGCAGCAAGGCAAGTTAATAGAATTTACTAACGAAAGCACTATCTCGAGAGTCCGCCCCATAATGTCACCAACCTATCCATGTTACCAGGGCCAGCATTTTGCTGACCAGATTCGTGCAGATGCTTTTATTAAGGAACTAAACGACTTTGAAAAAAAGCCAGGTGATCAATTGCCGCAATTAATGATATTGGCTTTGCCAGCGGATCACACCGCAGGACTTTCTGAAGGATATCCTACACCGGAAGCTATGGTAGCTGACAATGACTTTGCATTAGGAAGAATTATTGAAGCGCTTACCAGGAGCCGCTTCTGGGATTCAACAGTCGTTTTTGTTACGCAGGATGATTCACAGTCAGGATGGGATCATGTATCAGCATATAGAACTACGGGATTTATAATAAGCCCTTATTCCCGTTTGCAAAAAACAATACGTACTAATTACAATCAAACTTGTATTGTGCGTACTATTGAACAAATTTTGGGTATTCCGCCGATGAATGTGATGGATGCTACCGCATTGCCTATGTTTGATTGCTTTTTATCGGATCTTAATAAAGCGCCTTTCATCGCTTTAAAAAATAATATTCCAATTGAGCAAATGAACAAAAGCAGTGCTGCATTAAGGGGGAAAGCTAAAGAGTATTCACTACTTTCTTCTTCGCATAAGCTCAATGAGATCGATAATGGCAATGACGATTTATTAAACCATATTTTATGGTTTGCCGCGAAGGGCGATAAATCTTATCCCCGGAAGATGACCATTCCAAAGAAAGACCGGGAAGATGACGATGATTAAAATATACAACGCTGTTCTTACTATTTTTCTTTAATAAAAAATCGTATACAAGGCCACAAGTATTCCCACAACAACAGTAGAACCAATAATGAATGCAGGTGAACAGCGGAACATTGCAGTATCTATCTCTATAACTCTCGGGTTATTTTTACTTCTTCTGTCTGCAAGACTCATTACTACCATTAGTACCATTAGAATTATAAAAACTAAACCCATCCTATTCATAAATGGAATATCCGGAAATGCACCATTTGTCCAGCCAGGTAAAAATTTTAATACCGTTGAAAGTGGTATAGTTAATATCGCGGAAGTAAGTGCAGCAGCAGACGTTGCCCGTTTCCAAAAGAAACCCAGGAGA
>JBBSBD010000267.1:0-8222 GCA_038251675.1 Chitinophagales bacterium
ACATCGAAAATAATTCCTCTTTTTTGTGCTTCATACACGAATGGCTTTACTTTTTTTGTTACTGTATCCACTATAAATTCCCTTGTGGCAAGCTGACCAAAACAGTGGGTGAAAATATCACCGGGGCGCAGATGATCCATGAACAATTCTTTTATTGAAAGCGGGGGAGTAGCTCCGCCGAAATCCACCATCACAGGAATACCTCCGGCAAGCTTGCCTGCTTCTACTGCTTTGTCAGCAGGACCCCAGTCGTGGCCTTCATAGTGGGCGAGTTTGAAACCCACAATATCTTTACGATATTTTCTTGCGATAAGGGCAGACATTTTAGGATCCATATCATTTGCGTTCTGTTCGTAACCACCACGCATACCCTCTCCAACGATATTTAAAAAGGCAAGCACTCTTGTTTTGGCTTCGTCAATTGTTTGTGTTTTGAAAGCAGGAAATGTGCGCCAACCGGAACTTCCGGCATCCACGATCGTAGTCACTCCATTTCGGAATGTAAAGCCATCCGGTTGTATCGCAAGGTTTCCATTTTCATATTGATGATCAGGTTCAGTGCCCCAAAAATCATGTGTATGTATATCTATCAAACCAGGAGTAACATACATCCCTTCCGCATTTACAACCTGTATAGCATTTTTACCATCTATATTTTTTGCAACCAATGCAATTTTTCCATCATCAATCGCAATATCCATTACCTGGTCAATATTGTTTTTGGCATCCATTACATGGCCACCTTTTATTACGATGTCATAAATTTGCGAATAGGCTTGAAAGTTGGCAGCAGAAAGAAGTATTAGAAGTATTACAAATGGTTTTTTCATTTATGAATTTTTTAAGATTTATGAATTCTCTTTTTTTGATCGGCATATGAATTCCATGCAATGGTTTCAATGCAAAAACTAAACAGCTTTCTTCAAAATTTCTTCAACACGACGGCCAACAATTTTTACCTGCTCAGGTTTCAGAAGCACTACTCCCACACTCAGCATTCTTTTATCCCGGGGGCCGGCGAGGTTTGTTACGATACTTGGCGATCCATTCTTCAAAGCGTCCTGTACCTCTTTAGGAGAAATCTTTACTTTCTGTTCATCCCAGCTTAGGTGCAAACTTGGAAAAGCATTTGCCGGACCGGGATTAACGTTAGTTTCGCCAGTGACACCCGGTACCTTTTCAACCATTGTCTTAATCTTGTTGATGCGATCGAGCCAATCATTCCATTCCTTTTGATGATCACGCTCCAGGTAAGATTTTAAAGCGGCATACATACCAAAGATTTCTTCCTTATTCACCTTCATAGGCCTGCCAATGGGGGCTTCATACGGGCTGTGATTTAATTTAGCAGCCTCTATAAGATCTTTTCTGCCAAACAATAATCCGGCACTTTGCGGTCCGCGTATCATTTTACCTCCTGAGAAAGTAACGAGATCAAACCCCATTTTTTGGAATTTGAAAAGGTTTTCCACAGGTGGTACGTCTGCTGCTGCATCTATGAAACTGGGTATTTGATGTTTTTTACAAATGGCTACAAAATCTTCATGCGGGATAGTTGTTTTATCTCCTGCATTAAAGAAAAGAGCCATCACAGTATTTGGATTAAAAGCGGCTTCCATTTGCTCCGAAGTTTCAACTTCTATAATGTTAGCTCCCGTGGTGGTAATAGCCTGGTCAAACAGATACCGGTGACCTTTTTGCATAATTACTTCAGGACGTACTGGAAGATTGGGTATCATTTTAATTTTTGCCTGGTCTGTGCCTGTGATACATGCGGCTGTTCCCAATAATAATGCACAGGCAGCGCCCGATGTCACCATCGCTCCTTCACATTGCAACATCTCTGCAATCTTTGCTCCCACTTTGTCCTGCAAGTCATACATATTGGCAAAATCGTGAGCGGTAGAATTTATTGCATCCAGCACTTCAGGCATCATAAGAGAACCTGATAAGAAAGTCATGGTAACTCCTGCATTAATTACTGGTGTAACGCCAAGTTCGTTAAACAGGTCACGTTTTTTTGAACGCGAACTTGCAAAAACTGAGCTTGATGGAACTAATGCTCCTGCAACTCCGGTAAGTGGCAGTAACGTTATTCCTTTGAGAATATCTCTTCTTTTCATAGTTGTCTTTTAATGATTGTCTAATACATATTTCTGCACTTATACGTAGGCGATAGCATCCATCTCTACAAGTGAATCACCTGGAACGCCACCTTTAGCTACTGCCACTGTTGTGCGAACGGGAGGATTTTTTCCGAAGCGGCCTTTATATACTTCGTTCATTCCTTTATAATCTGCAATGTCGTTGAGGAATACAGTAACCTTCAACACCTTTTCCATGGAAGAGCCTGCTTTTACCAGTTCTTTTTCTAATTCCTGCAATACAATTTCGGTGTGCGCTTTTATTTCAAATGGCTCAACATGTGCACCTTTACCAGCTATATAAACAATATCCCCATGCCTGGTAGATCCTGAAAAAAGTGGCACATCCTGGAAGTCGGTTACATTGTTAACTTGTTTTTTTTCTCCAACAATACTTTTTGCTTTTGCTGCAAAGCTGAGCCCTGCTACTGCTGTTACAGAAGCCAATAGTTTCTTAATTGCGGATCTTCTTACTGTTTGCATATTTTTAATTTTTAAGGTGATGAATTTTTAATAGTAAAATAAAATTATAGTTTATGTCGATCGTGTTGCTTTCCATTTTGCCAATCCATATTCTCCCATCAGTAAATTCCCTTCCATCTTCTTATCGCTTGCAGTACCTGTGAATTCAAAACTTATACGAACGCCTTTCTGTTTATAAGCACTTCGTAATAATAATTCAGAGCCATTAAGAGAACCCGTAATCTCGCGTGAATCATAGCTTCCATAATGTACCCCGTTTATTTCACTTCCATTTTGTTTTAAAGAAATTTTCTGATTTTCCGCTCCTGCGGCAAATTGTATTTCTACATTCCAGTCTCCGCTTATATCAATAGCCGGCGGTGCATTATTTCTATTTATTTTGGGTGGATGGGATAATACCTGGTATACACTATCAGCAATTATTTTTTCTTCACCCGCTTCCAGTTGAGAGGAGTTAATAAGTATGTTTGGTTGCATGTTAGGTGGAAAAGGAAGAAAACTTCCTGCACCACTTATTGCAATCCTGGGTGTTTTTTCCCAAAGAAGGTTTTCCACATCATAGCCTGTAAGTGGAATTATTGCAGTGTCCCATTGAACTTTTAAATCAGGTGAAGGATTTGAACGCCCACTTGGCTGTTGTATTTCTGTTTTAACACCCGGTATTTTTTTAATGCGGGAGTCAATGGTATTTAACCATGAAGTCCATTTCTTCATTTCTGCATCATGATCACGCTTCATCCACATTTCAACAGCAGTTAGCATCCCCATGATTTCTTCGCGGCCTACCTTATAGCCCCGGCCATAACCGTGATGAGGGGCACTGGTGACCCATGCGGCTTTTACTAAATCCTTCCTGCCAATAAGTAAGCCTGAACATTGCGGGCCATTTAGATATTTTCCGCCACTATAAGCTACCAAATCCGCACCTTGTGAAAGATGAGGATTCGGCAGCGATAGCCCTTCAGCTGCCGCATCAACAAGTATGGGAATGCCAAGGGGTTTTACAATTGAGGATATTATGTGGGTAGAAAGCGGGCCATTTTCAGATTGTTCTCCGGCTAAAACAAGAATCATTGCGGTGTTAATATTTATCGCCGCCTTCAATTCTCCGGGAGTTGCTACTTCAATTATTTTTACGCCAACTCCACGAACTGCCGATTCATAAGCTGTCCAGGAATAGGTTGGAATGATGACTTCATTTTTCATTTCTTCCAGGTTGGGAAGTTTCCAAAGCTTATCAGGGTTTCCTCCCGTTACAATTCCTGCGCATCCCACAATTAATGCGCCGGTAGCACCTGTTGTAACGATTCCCCATTCTGCTCCGGTGAGCTCTGCAAGCCTTTGAGCTGCACCTTCCATTAATTCATCAAGCTGAACATAATGACGAGTAGCGGCTTTCATCGCTTTTTCAACTTCAGGCAACATACGGCATGCTCCAATTATGGTAACAGTACCACGGCCATTTATTACAGTTCGAACGCCAAGTGAATTGTAAATATTTTCTGATGACTTACCAGGAAGCTTATTCGCTTTTGGTTCGGGGCCATTAATTTGCTCAGCATTTTCTGCACCGGCAAATGATTGAAAAGGAAAGCCACTTCCAATTAATCCACCCGCAAGTGGAATCAATGCAAGATCTTTTATTAAGTCTCTTCTTTTCATTTTATTTATCAATTGATTTTTTTTAGCTCAACTCAGCGGTTTGTGCAAATGAAAATCCTTGCTTATGTTTTGTATTAATCTAAAAAATCATGTCATTGAAAGCAGTTATCAATTTGCCTTTTGATTTAATTTCCTTGTGCTGTCTCTTTCTGCTTCCCTTGTTTTCCAAATATCTTCAGGCGTAACGGGGCTTGCATTGTTGTTAAAGCTTTGCCTTATATAGGTCCCTATATCCGCAATCTCTTTGGGTTTTAACATGCTCATCGGAGGCATCACATTGTTATAAGATTTCCCCTTAACTATAAGCGGCCCCTGTATTCCATTTAGAATAATACTCACTAATTTTCTTTTGTCTCCTGTTACCCATTCTGATCCACTCAATGGCGGGAAGCGGTCGTTACCTAATCCATTAGTTTGATGACAAGCGCCACAATAGGTGTTATAAAGCTTTGCACTTCGGGCTGTGATTTCTTTCTCAAGATTATCCTTTACTTCATCAGGAGTTTTAATGTTTGGTGCCGCGCTTTTGCGTTTCTCCATTGCGGTCAATTGTTCTTTACCAAACTTGCTCTTGTCTCCTTTGTACATCACGCGCCATATCTTGCCCTTTTCGGAATCAGAAATATATAGAGATCCATCGGGGCCTACTGCAAGACCCATAGGCCTGTACTTCGCATCGCTTGTATTTATAATGGTGTCAACTCCGGCAAAGCCATCTGCAAACACTTCCCATGGCCCGGAAGGAGTTCCATCTTTGAACGGAACAAATGCTATAAAATACCCGGATTGAGGGTAGGGAGAACTGCTTGTAGAACCATGAAACGCAATGAAGGCACCATCTTTATAATGATCAGGAAATTGCGTACCTGTATAGAATAATAAATCATTTGGAGCAAAATGTCCCTGGAATCCAATTAATGGCTGCAGGTATTCACTTCCCTTGCCTTCCTTTTTTCCATCACCGCCATATTCAGGATTAAGTACTTTTTCCCCTTGTAATTGGTCATAATAATAATAAGGCCAACCAGCATTTGAGCCGTCTGTTAATTTCAAAAATTCTTCCGAAGGAAGTACGGCGCCTTGCCAGGCTGTATAGCGATCAGACCAGGTAGAATGCAGGTAATCACGGCCATGTGCAACCGTAAAAAGATTATTGTCCTGGTGATTCCATGCTAAAGCTACTATGCTCCGTAAACCTGTTGAAAATTTATGCCCGTCTTTTTGGAATTGATTTTGTTTATCCGCATCAAAACGCCAGATACCTCCCCGGGTTTCAAGTAATGGACAGGAATCCATGCCGGGAGAAAACGGAGCCCTGTCTTGTATCTGGCAACAGTCGGATGGGGCGCCGAAAGGAACGTACATATTTCCTTTATCATCGAAAGCCAGTGGCTTCGTATCGTGTTGACGTGGTGGCTGTGTATCTGTTAGAAGCAATTCTATCTTACTATCGGGAACAAGTTCATCAGTGAGCTTTTGACGAAAAACTCTTGTAACAGAACTGAAATATAAATAACCATTATGAATTCTCATTTCAGTTCCATAGCTACCCTTATCCAGGTAGTCGTCGAAATGTTTAATGATATCGACTTTGCCATCATTATCATTATCTCTTAGTGCAGCATTTCCCCCAAGCGAATCAGGAAAGCGAAGCTTCACATATATGTCGCCATTTGAATTTACATCAAGGTGCCGGGCTGCGCCTTTTAAGCTATCTGCCACCACAACTGCTTCAAAACCGCCGGGTAAAAAAAGGCCTCCATTATCAGGGTCGCCCGGTGGCAATGTATGTGCTCCTTTACATCTATTGAAACTTATGCTAACAATTACAGAAAGAATAATTAAGATACAGTTTGTGTTCCATGAAGATATTTTTTGAGAAGCACCTGCTACGAATTTCATTCGCAATAAAAATTAAATTTATTATTGGTGAAAAATCTGGTTTAAAAAATTGATTTTTTACACTAAGCCACTGCCTTTGAAAGTTCCTCTTTTATTCTGTTTGCCACAATCTTCTCCTGGCCGGCTTTCAACATAAAAACGGTGAGATCTACACTGTTGTCTTCGTCGCCCCACGATATTACTTCGATAGACGGATCGCCATTCCGGAGTTTATCCCCGAGATCTTTACGTGTCAAGTTTATTTTACTTTTATCCCAGGCTATATTTACTTTAGGGCTGTGGTTTGCAATTGGAGGAACGGTTACTGAAACGGTAACACCACTAATCTTTTTGACAGCATTTTCAATGACTGCAACCCTGTCTTCCCACATTTTCCATTCCTTATCATGGTCCTGGTTTACATAACTATCTAATGCAGCATACATACCAAGCATTTCTTCTTTATTCACCTTCATACCCCGCCCAATTGTTACACCATTCGGTGAGTCATTGAGTCTTGCGCCTGCAATGATATCGGCTTTCCCCATAAGAACGCCGGCGCTCTGTGGCCCGCGAATGGCTTTGCCACCGGATAAAGCGACCCAGCTAAAACCCATATCGTTGAATTTCCAAAGATTATTTACTGGTGGTACATCGGCAGCGATGTCGATTGTCGCGGGCAGGTTGTGTATTTTTGCCAACTGAAGCCATTCCTCGTGCATTATTTTTCCTTCTAATGCATTGCAATTTAAAAAATGCATTGAGGCTGTATTCTCATTCACGGCCCTCTCCACATCATCCGCTGTTTCAACAGGAACTATTGTAACACCTGTATTATAAAGTGCTTGTTCGTAGCCGTCATAGTGTCCTTTTTGGAGAAGCACTTCAGACTTTATTCCTGATTCTTTAAGGTTGTGAGGAAGTTGTTTTACTTTCTGTTGGTCCGTGCCCGTTAGTATGCCCGCCATGCCAAGGGTTAACGCAGAGAAAGCGCCGGCGGTCACCATTGCCGCTTCTGCATGGGTCATTTGCGCAATCTTTTCTCCCACTTTATCCTGCACTTCATTGAGCATGCAAAACTCCTTTGCACTTTGGTCAATAGCTTCCATTACATCGTCATGCATGAGGGAGGCACTCATAGATGTATAAGTGCCTGCAGCATTGATGAAAGTGCGGATACCGAGTTCTTTGACAATGTTTCTTTTCGCTACTTTTTTGGATGGCGCAGCAAGTAATGATTGATTAGGAAGAAAACTTCCGAAAAGAGTACCGCCTAATGGAAGCAGGCCGAGGCCCTTAATAATTTCTCTGCGCTTCATTGTATATTTTTTTATTGATAAATTTTGAGATTTTTTACTTGCTGCCTCTTCCTGTTTATTTATCCCACCAAACTTTAGTCAACAAATTGTCCTGGTTTAATTCTGCAAATCCTTGCCTTTGCAAGGCATCAAGATAATTAGCCTGGTTAGTTAGATTCTCAGAATTAGGCAATGAAAAACGCCTGAACATTTTACCACCTGTTACATTACCAGGATAATTAACCGGTGTTAGTATGGGATAACCCGTCCTTCTCCAGTTTGCATAGATTTCATAATCGTTACCGAATAAAGTTATCCATTTTTGAACAGATATTGCTTCTAATTGTTGATCAAAAGTTCCGCCTGCGGGATAAGGGTTCATTTGCAAGTAGGCATCGATTTTGGCAGGGCTAATTATGTTTGGACTAGGTGCTACTGCCGGATAAAAAGACCATTGGGTCATACCAGAACTTACACCGCTATTATAAGCTTCTTCTGCTGTGGATCCATTATACCAGCCTCTCAATGCTGCTTCTGCTAAAAGCAGGTAAGATTCTGATGGGCCTAAAATTATGATAGGCGCGGCAACATTTAATACAAGCAATGAGGGCTCTGAATAAGTGTCGAAATCAGTTGGCTTGGTATTTAGGCTGGCACTTACCATTCCTTTTTGTACCGCGAAAGACGTATCTGCTGTGTACGTCGTTGCACCTGGAGCGGTAGGAACCCAAACTACAGAAATCACGGGCAGGCG
>JBBSBD010000268.1:0-8211 GCA_038251675.1 Chitinophagales bacterium
GCTAATTGCCAAAATAATCTGCGATTTGTTTGTTATAAACATGCGAGCCTTTTTAGACTCTTGTGTTTATAAAAAGCTGTGAGATATTTTTCAATGAATTTAAAACTTTAACCTAAACTAAAATCTTCACATGAAACTAAAGCTGCTTTTATTATGGATGGTGCTTATGATAAGCATACCCGCCGTCGTTTTTTCGCAAGGGCGAAAAATTACGGGAAAAGTTACAGATCAAGATGGGGATGGAATTCCCAGGGCTTCTGTTATTGTAAAAGGTACATCGGGTGGAATTTCTGCCGACGAAAATGGAAACTTTTCAATTGATGTGCCCGGTTCTAATTCAGTTATTGTTATTTCATCTGTCGGATTTCAAACACAGGAATTAAGAGCAGGTAACGCCAATAGCCTTGTGGTAACTTTAAAGAATAACGAGGATCTTTCTGAAATTGTAGTAACCGCACTTGGCATTAAAAGGGAGAAGAAAGCATTGGGATATTCGGCCCAGGAAATAAGTGGCAGTGATCTTCTTGAATCGAAACAAACGAATGTAGTCAATGCCTTGCGGGGTAAAGTTGCAGGTGTACAGATCAATAGTGGTGGTGGCGCTCCGGGCCAGGGTTCCAGGATAATCATAAGAGGCGTTAAATCTCTTGACCCTGGCAGGAATAATCAGCCCCTGTTTGTTATTGATGGAATTCTTATAGACAACAGCACGACAACAGTAGATGATGCAGGTGAAATTCGTGGACTGTCGAATAGGGCGTCGGATATCAATCCTGACGACATTGAAAGCATTTCCGTACTTCGGGGGGGCGCTGCGACTGCATTGTACGGCCAGGCCGGTTCCAATGGCGTAGTATTAATTAATACTAAATCTGCCAAAGCAGGTAAACTTAAAGTAAGCTTTACAAACACCTACGGGATAGATGAAGTAAATAAATTCCCGGATGTGCAATCTATGTATTCCCAGGGTTTTGGCGGCGTTTATGATTCTGCCAGCTTCTGGCCAAGTTGGGGGCCTACTGTTGCAGAGGCTAAGGCTTCGGATCCTACACATCCGGATAAAATTTACAACCAATATGCCCAGGGTTACCAAAAAGGCAACCAGCTTCGCAGCAGCCTTAACCTCAGTGGCGGTACAGAAAATGCACTTTTGTCTTCTTCATTTTCCTATTTTAAGCAAAATGGTGCTATACCTTTTTCTGATTATAAGAATATAAGTGCAAGGCTCAGTGGCCAGTTTAAATTCGGAAGCAAGTTCAAGATTGCTCCTTCGGTTTATTTTACTAATTCGGGTGGCCTAAGGGTAAATGCTGACAGATTCAATGAAAGCCTTACCTACTGGTCTCCAAGGTGGAGTGTAAAAGATTACAAAAAAGATGATGGTACCATGATAACATACCTTGCCGGTAATAATAATCCCATTTATGGAACCTATAGCAACCGATATAAAGATGACGTGAACAGGGTAATTGGGAATGTAGCGATGACCTATTCACCATTTACATGGTTTGATATTGATTATAAACTCGGCATGGATTATTACGCAGATTTCCGCACACATGCCGCTCCCGGCCCGCTAGGCCTTGTGGGAGAAATTGATCATGAGGATAATGGCCTCGGCTTTATAGATGAATACCGCGTCAGTAACCGGATATTGAACTCAATCGTGATGGCAACGTTTAAGAAAGATTGGGGAGAAAAATTCAATACAACCTTAAGAGTGGGTAATGAAGTTCGTGATATTAAATACACCCGTCTTCTTTCCAGTGGATCGGAACTCGATGTGCCGGACCTTTTGTCGCTAAATAATGCAAAGGTGCGTACCACCAGTCAATACAATCAACTATACAGAATCGTAAGTGCGTACGGCGATCTTACGCTAAGCTGGGACAATTATTTATTTCTTGATATAACCGGTAGAAATGAATGGACATCCACATTGGCTCCGCCTAATAATTCATTCTTTTACCCATCAGCAAGTTTGTCTTATGTATTTTCTGACCAGGTTAAAATGCCGTCATGGATAAGCTTTGGAAAAGTGCGGGCTTCTCTTGCTGCTGTTGGTAAGGATACTGATCCCTATCAGACCAACGTAGTGTATGATCCAAGTGTAATTACTTCCTCAAGCCAGGTAGCCTGGACAAGGGATAATGCCAAAGGCATTGAAACACTTAAGCCCGAGCGTACTAAAACATTCGAGATAGGAGCAGAAATGAAGTTTTTAAATAACAGGTTGGGATTTGATTTTAGCTGGTATAAACTCAATAGCCGCGACCAGATATTACCGGTGGCCGTTTCACCGACAACTGGTTTTACCAGCTTTATTATAAATGCAGGCGAAATTGAAAATAAAGGAGTAGAATTATCTCTGAACGCAAATCCTGTTCGTTCCGCAAACTTCCGTTGGGATGTATCACTAAATTTTTCTGCCAATAAAAACCGGGTACTTTCCCTGAATCAGGATCTCAAAGAAATCGTTGTAGGATCGCAATTTGGATACGGAGGATCTACGGTTTCAATTAAATCTGTTCCCGGGTACGCAGTTGGCAACCTTTATGGAACGGCATACCAACGTTATTATAATGGCAAGGCAGATGATGGTGTTACGGTGCAATCAGACCTGCCAATAGTAATTGGCTCAAATGGATTCCCCGTGCGGGATCCTAATCAAAGGTTACTTGGTAATTCTCAGCCTAAATGGATAGGCGGTATTACAAATACTTTAACCTACAAAAATTTTACACTGTCATTTCTATGGGACACCCAGCAGGGACTTGATAAATATAACCAGCTTGGAAATTTTGAGGCAGCATTTGGTATAGCGAAATATACAGAAAACAGGAACGACATTATCGTTTTTGATGGCGTACTTGCCGATGGAACTAAAAATACAAAGTCGGTTTGGTTAGGACAGGGCACCGGCCCTGATGGAGTGAGCTATGGCAGTGCAGGTTACTACAGGGCTACCTACCGCGGAATATCCGAAAATTTTGTTGAAGATGCGTCATGGGTAAGGTTGCGTAATCTTACATTCGGCTTCAATGTTCCTTCTTCAGTTCTTAAGAACGGTATCATTAAGAACGCTAATATTACTTTTACAGGCAATAACCTGCTACTGATTACGCATTTCACCGGCTTCGATCCTGAATCCAGCAGTACCAGCGCAGGTAATAATGCTGATGGATTTGCAGGCTTTACTTATCCTGCTTTGCGCAGCTATCTTTTAAGTGTAAATCTTAACTTCTAAACAAACCATCATGAAATCTATTATAAAATTCTTATTCTTTTTTGCAGTGGTCGCTGGTTTGGCATCCTGTAAAAAATACCTCGATGTAAATGATAATCCCAATGCGGCAACCAAGCCACCCATAAATGGATTGGTGATAAGTACCACTTACAATACAGGTTTAAATGTTTTCCGGGTTTCAAACATTACTTCCTATTATGTACAGTACCTGGCAAACACAAGCCTGGCTGGAGCTACAGATACTTATGAGCCAATTGATGCAAGCTCTACCTGGACTGCCTTGTATGATAATATGACTAATATTTATGATCTTCAAAAGTATGCAGAAGAGCAATCTTCATATAAGTACCAGGGTATTGCCAAAATTATGATGGCAATGAATCTTCAACTTGTGCATAATCTTTGGGGCGCGGCACCCTATTCTGAGGCGTTTACCGGCGAAACTTTAACGCCTAAATATGACGATGCACAAACCATTTTTCAAACCTGCTTAACATTGCTTAATGACGGAATAGCCCTGATTAATAATCCAGCTCCGTCCGTGGATTTGCCGTCAGACGCCGATCTTATCCATCATGGGCTTGCTTCTGCCTGGGTAAAGACTGCCCACGCGCTGAAGGCAAGATTGTTAAATCAACTAAGCAAGACTTCACAATATGATACTGACGCAATATTTGCTGAGTTATCATCTGCCTATTTAACCACAGCCGATGATGCTTTCCTTAAAACATTTGATGTAAGAAATCCATGGAACCAGGCTGCTGTTAACAACGCCGCCTTACTGCTTGATGGCTGGCTATCTACAAATTATGTGAATGCGATGAATGCTACTACCTATGGTATATTTGATCCAAGGCTTCCACTCACGGCAAGCATTACAAAGTATGGAGATTACCGCGGTACCCGCAATGGTGGAGACAGAGTTGGTAACGGCACTAGCATGGAAGAGTCCTATATAAGCCTTACCGGATATTACTCAAGTACAAATTCACCATTATATATTATCACCTATGAAGAGATGAAATTTATTGAGGCGGAAGCTGCTTTTAGAAGTAGTGACTTACCAAGAGCTTATGCAGCATATATCGAAGGGATTACAGCTAACATGAATAAAATGGGAGTGACTCCATCTGAACGCGATGCTTATCTTAACAATCCTTCTGTTTCGGTTGGCGCTTCAAATATTACGTTGGCACTTATTTTTAAAGAAAAATATAAGGCACTATTTCTAATGCCTGTAACCTGGGACGATGCAAGAAGGTTTGATTATAACTACCAGGATTTTCAACTTCCTTTAAATGTGGCCACATCCACATTCGTAAGAAGGCTCGTTTATCCTGCTACGGTAGAAGTTTCGAGGAATAGCGCAAATGTACCTTCGGTAACAGATGTTACCCAAAAACTTTGGTGGGATCAATAATAATAAAAATCATTTTATGAGATCAAAAAACCGTCTTCGATTGCGAGACGGTTTTTTTGATTCAATTCTTATAATTAAATAAATGACTTCATATTAAAATAAGGCAACTTCTTTCAAATCCAAAACTATCCAGTAATACTGCATCTTTTTCCCCGGCTTCCCCTTTCATTTTGAGCAATTCCTTTTTTAAATCATCTTTATTTTTTTCAAGTTCAATTTTTGCTTTCCTCAATTCTTCTCTCATTTCATTCATGTTGATGTCTTTAGCCTTTTGCATAGATTCTTTAAACTCCTTACTGTTCATTTGCTTTTTTGCATCGTTAATACTTTTTTGAATTTCAATTTGTATTTTTTTGCTATCAATTTGTTTTAAAGACTTTTGAATATCTCTGTTCATTTTTTCCCAGTCAATACTTTTTAAAGAAGCATCAATGTCATTTTGCATTTTTGTAAAGTCAATCTTATCCAACGAAATCTGAATCTCTTTTCCAATTTTTTCAAAATCAATTTTTGCCAAAGCCACATCCACATCAGCTAATATTTTACTTAGATCAATGTTGATATTAATGCCTGTTTCTGGAACCGTGTCGGCTACTTGTAAATTTTGCACTGGTGAAGCAGGTGACGGCGCAGACGGATCTTGAAATGCCATTAAACAAAAGAGAAGAGAGGCAATAATGAGGGTTTTGCCCCAGGGCTTTGAAACTAATTTGAATGATTTCATAACGTTTGATTTTAATTACGAATAATATCGTACTCAAATATACGATTCAATTCGTATTTAGTTACATTTTCATAATATTTTTTTAAAAAAAGTTTTATGAGGTTTGATCAACTATAAAATAACGACTTTTATATATGCTAAAAATCTATCTCATTAGGGAGCTCAGGCGAGCGAAGAAGATGCATCCCACTTTAATTAAGATTAAGATTTTATCAGCGAATATTAAATAATCACTCACAAATTACCTCTATGAAAAAAATAATGGTTTTAGCCTTCCTTGCATTGTACATGAACTCTTATGCACAGGACGGCAGTGAACAGAAAAAAGAAGGAAAGGACGGAAACAAAGGATTTAAGAAGGAAAATTTATTTACCGGTGGAAGCGTAACTGCGGGTTTTTCCAACTATTCCACAGTGTTGGGCATTACACCTCAATTCGGCTATAGCCTCACAAGCTGGGCTGATGCGGGTATTACTTTGAATCTTAATTATACTTCACAAAGAGACTATAATTATGGTGGAGATAAGCTGCGCCAAACGGTCTATGGACCGGGAGCATTTGTAAGATTGTTTCCTGTAAACTTCTTATTTGCATCTGCGCAATATGAGTACAACCACATACGTCTCAAATATATACCCGCTCCTAATAGCGGCTATACTCCTGATAAACTTAATGTAAATGCCAGCAGCCTGCTGATAGGCGGTGGTTATGCAGGTGGCAGAGAAAGAGGTAACAATACCTACTATTTTATTTCCGTTTCGTGGGATATTCTTGGAGATAAAAACTCACCTTATATCGATGGTTATGGAAGAAGTAATCCCATCATAAGAGCGGGCTATAATATTGGATTATTCCAGGGGCAGGGAAGAAGAAGAAATTATTAAAAAGGATTTTTTTTAAGGATTTAATAAACTGGAAGGAGTTTAGATACAAGCCACGGCTTATCCCCTTCAGGGGTTAAGGGTATCTTTTTACCTTATCAGCGTGACAGTTCCTTTTTGAAAAATTTCTTTATCCTGGTAATCTACACCGTCCACAATCCATACAAACACCTGCGAATCCTGAGGCGCTCCTTTATACCTGCCATCCCATCCTTTATTTTGAACAGTGGTTGAAAACATAAGAGTGCCGCGCCTGTCATATACCTTAAAATATCTTATGAATTTCATTCCTATAGGTATAGGCCTGAAAACATCGTTGATGCCATCACCATTTGGCGTAAAGGCGCTGGGCACATACAAGCCGGGAGTCACTTTGTAAACAATCACATCAATGGTATCTGTCGAACTGCAGCCGGCAGCGCTTCTTACTCTAAGAATGTACTGTTGGTTGTCGGGTAAAATGGCGACGGGATTTGCAATATCTGTTTGGCTTAAGCCAATAGGAGGCGACCACGAAAAAACTTCGGCTCCTGTGCCGTTCAATTGTAACGGTTGATTTACCACCACAATGGTATCACGTGGCCCTGCATCGGCAACAATATCTTCTACATTTACTAATACCGAATCAAAAGCTGGTTTGGGGCAACCCAACACATCAGTCACTCTTACAATATACCTTATAGATTGTGAGGGAGTACTCACGGGATTGCTGATATTAGGGTCATTCAGGAATACTGCGGGAGACCATACGTAAGCACTTCCGCCCGTTGCATTTAGTTGCGAAATTCCGGGAAAACAAATGGTGGTATCTGCTCCTGCGTTGGCTTTGGGATATGGAACAACAGCAATATTTACACGGCCGCTTGTATTGCACTTCCCAATACTTGCTATTACATTAAAAATTGTTTGAGCCGGGGGAAATACAATGGGAGTCTTAGCCGTATCATTCACGATGAAGGCCGAAGGTGTCCACACGTAATGAAGGGCATCACTCACAATATTCAATCTCGCTGAATCTGTCTGGCAAATGGTAGAGTCATTACCGGTATTTAAAGTAACCCGGTCAACCACTTTTACTACCACAGACTTAGTCGCAGTACAGCCGGGAGTTTCGGTTAAAGTAGCGCTGTAAGTTGTAGTCACCTTCGGGCTTACGACTGGTGTAAAGCTGGTTTGATTATTTATGTTATAGCCAGGGCTCCAGAAAATACTGCCGGTTCCTCCTGACGCCGTCAACTGAAGATCGTCAATCGAACAGATGAGTGTATCGTTGGTTATTTTAAATGCCGGTTTATCAACTATAGGGATGGTGTCTCTTATTGTTTTTAAGCATCCTTTACTGTTAGTCACTGTCAATTGCACCGGGTAGTCCCCAATAGTTGTGTAGGGATACCGCGGATTTTGAACGCGGGAGGTATCCGCTCCTGTACCCGGGTCTCCAAAGTCCCATCTCCATGAATCTACAAATCCGTAGTTGGTCTTAGTTAAATCCCTAAACTGAATATTTGTATTTATGCAACGGCCTATATTATCAAATGCGGGGAAAAAGCCCGGATATACTTTCTGTACCTGGGTTGCAGAATCAGAACATTGTTGCCCGCGGTTAATAACCAATTTATAAACAAAAACACCGGTGTCGGAAAACACGTGAACCGGTTCAGCCAATAGAGAAGTGTCAGCCGAACCGGATGCCGGGTCACCAAATGTCCAGAAAAACGTTTGATTAAGCGGGGAGTTATTATCATTTTTAAAGGATACATTAAATCCATCGCAGGTAACTCCGCGGGGATCTAGCTGAGCCCCCGCAAAATCACAATCAGTAACGTTCACAATAAAATCTTTTGGATGCGACGCGATCAGTACACCGTTTCTGTAAGAGTCAACTGACACACACACCACGTACTTTCCCACGTCAGGCGCAATGCCACTTATGATGCC
>JBBSBD010000269.1:0-8185 GCA_038251675.1 Chitinophagales bacterium
AATCGCTTAGAAGAAAAAAAGTAAAAACATATTAATAACACCGTGTACATTTACGAGATCATTAAGCTCTTACAACTATTGCCCGCTTCCCAAGTGGGTCAACATGCAGGAATGGTGGGTCAACATCACAGGAATTTACATTATAAGCTTTCAATTGTCGTACTAATCTCTACAGATTGTGTATACATGTGCCCTCTATGTGGGATTGATATCAAAAAAAACTACAAGAGAAGGGGGTATTGGAGAAGCGAGCCTCCATAAATTAATATATTTATGCTTAACGGTATTTGTAATTCTTAAATTCCCAGGATTTCTTTCAGTTTTGAATAGCCGGATTTACTCACAGATAGTTTAGCTCCTGTACTAAGCACAACTATATGATTGTCTTTCTCGTAAGGATCAATTCTTGTAATAAGTTGCGTGTTTACGATATAAGATCTGTGAATGCGAGCAAAATGATATGTACCCAGTGATTGTTCGAAAAAAGCCATCGTGCGTTTTTTCAAAAAGGATCCATCACCAGTAATAATTTTTACATAATCATCCGCTGCTTCCAAATATTGGATTTGACTTATGGGAATTATTTTGATCTTACTTCCATCTTTCACAACAATCCTGCTTTGCTGAGCAGGTGATTGTGCCGCGGTTTCTATAACTTCACGGGGCTCCTTTATTTCCGTTTGTTGCGTATATTTTTCAATTGCTTTGTCAAACCGATCCTTGCTAAAAGGTTTCAATAAATAGTCTATCGCATTTGTTTCAAAAGCTTTAATGGCAAATTCATCGAATGCTGTTGTAAAAACAACGAATGGTGGATTTTCAATTAATTCAAGCATTTCAAAGCCATTTATTTTAGGCATTTGTATGTCAAGAAAAATCAAGTCTGGTTCATAATGTTGTATTGCCTTCATCCCCTCAAATCCATCATTACATTCCGCAACAATTTCAATATTAGTGTATGATTGTAAATATTCTTTTACAATGCTTCTTCCCAGCGGTTCATCATCAATTATAATAACTTTCATGTTATTTGTGGTATAAGTATGGTTGTTATAAAATAGTTCTGATCTTTTTGTGTAGTTACCAAATCCTGGCGGGCAAACAAAAGAAATAGTCTTCTTTGAATAGAAGACAAGCCAAACCCAGTGCCTTTAAGTGGCATAGAAGTCTCCGGGTCAAAAGGATTTTTCAATGTTATTTTTAAATAATTATTTTCGATTGTAGCGTCAAGCGTAATCAGTACATCGCCGGTGGTATCGTACAGGCCAAATTTAATTGCATTTTCCACAACGGGTTGTAACAATAAAGCGGGTAGCCTATATTGTTGTACTTCATCATCGTACGAGATTTCAGTTTGAAGGCGATGCCCAAACCGTACTTTTTCTATGTCTAAATAAAGACGCAGATATTGTATTTCTTCTTCCAACGTACTCCAATGCTGGTCATCTTTTTTCAAAGTACCTCTTAAAAAATCACTCAACTGTTGTATCATGTGTCTCGCTTTCTCCGGTTGGGCCCCGGTAAGTGCGCTGATGGAATTTAAACTATTAAATAAAAAATGCGGCTGTAGTTGTTGCCTTAATTTAAACAATTCTGCTTCCCTTGAAAGCCGCTCCATGTCTGCTCTTCTCTCGTTCATTGATTGGTCCTCTTCCTGCGTGAATACAAGTAAACTCATCATCGACATACAACTTAATAGTAAAAATAAAATACCAAATCGTATGCCGCCGGTATTATGAAAAGATTGCCAGTAGTTATCATCATTCTTAAATATAAGAAGCAACAAACCTTTTGATATGAAATAACCAATAACACTAAGAGCAAAACTTATTGTTATGATATACCAGTACTTTTCGCGCCGCGGCAAATAAAATCGCATGTTATTATAAATAAGCAGGCAACATCCCGACAGCAATAAATTATTTATTAATGCATCTGTAAAAAGTTCTATCGCAGGCAAATTAAAGTTGTTTAGCACGCTGGTAAGCATTACGCAATAAACAATACTTATGATCGCCCAAAACACAATGCTTGCAAAAAACACTTTATTCTTCGAGGATGTTAGTTTATTCAAAGCATTTAGTTTAAGGGAAAGCACTTTTGCATACTATTTTCCAGGATGTGCGAAGCTCTTTTTTTTGTAACACGAATATATTTATCTGCTTCTTCCTCCTCACAGATGCGGGAATATAATTCCGCTCCATCAATCAATTCACTTAGAGGATGAAGTTCTGACACATCAATGAATTTCCAGAGAACAGGCTTTTGGGTATTGTTTAAAAAATTATCTTCTTCATTATGGCCTGTTGTTCTTGCCTTTTGAAAAGCATGTAAATCATCATCTGCATATACTAGCCGAAGTTGTTCATCAAATTGCGGGGTGTGCATACCATCTCCGCAAATAATTCTGTAAACCAGCTTTGCAAGATACCATTTCATAAAATTGATTTTTTAGATTAATAAATTTTTATAAGCCTGAATGCGTTGTTCACAATCAATAATTACTAACTTCTATACCACCAAAAACGCACGTTCCTTTCAATATCATTATTTTAGCATGATCAGGAGCAGCATTGTTTATACTGCGTTTGTCTTCAATACCTCCAAACACGGCTGTTACTTCATTTTTTATATCCCAGTTTGAAGGCACTATTAATTTTGTGCCGCCAAAAATATTATTCACCTCGAGCACAACTGTTTGTTGAATATCTGCCTTCAAAAAATTAATTTCCGTGCCTCCCATAAAAGCGGTTATCTCCCCTCCTTTAAAATTCTTTGATAAAATGATCTTCTTTACTCCACCCAAAACAGCATTAATTTCCACATACTCGCCAGCATCGTTAGTAACACCAGTTGCGTCATTTTTAGTGTCGTTTACGGTTGGTGAGTAATAAGGTGGTTCGTAGTAGGGTTGCTTGTCGTGCCATTTTTTCTCTAATCTGCCCGACCACGTATTTTTAGGGCGAAGGACATAAATGAGGCCAACAGCAACTAAAATGGCGGGTACCAGGTAATCGTGAAAATTTAATGACGAGTTCAGTTGGTCCACCAGGAAAATGCCGCCGATTACAATCATTATTAAAGCCCCGGGGTTATGAAATTTACTTTTAACCCCTGTAAGCAAGCCGATTGCAATTAATAACATCGGCCATGAAAAAATCCATCCTGGTATGGGTGCGCCTAATTTATATGCGAATAATAAACCACCCGATGCAATCAGTATTAGGCCACTCCAAAGACGGGGCGAACCATTTCCTCCGTGGCGATTTAAATCATTTGGTCTCTGTTCCATAAAATCTTATTTAATTATTTATAAAACAAATTTAGATACCTGTGCCATCATATAAAATGGCCTTTAGGCTTAGTTAATAAAAAAGTCGGTGAACGACAGGATCACGGCGGTAAAAAGTTTTGGTGGGATTACAACGATGGCTATTCACTGGAAAATAGATTTTAGATAAGGGAGTGTATTTCCCTGGGTTTTTAAAATAATACTTTTCGGGATGCTTATTTTTGCCATAATGGGACAAAAAAAATTAAAGAGATTTAATGAAATAAAAGAATTTCCCAATGTACTAGAGTATCCCGAAAAAATTGCCGGGCGATGGAAAGAACATTTTGGGAACAATAATTCAATCATACTTGAGCTTGCATGTGGCAAAGGTGAATATGCAGTAGGGCTAGCAAAAATATATCAGGGTAAAAATTTTATAGGAGTAGATATTAAGGGAAACCGCATCTGGGTAGGCGCTAAATTCGCTATCGAAAATAACCTCCCGAATGTTGCTTTTCTGCGTACTCAAATTCATAAGATCAATAATTATTTTGAAAGGAATGAAGTTGAGGAAATATGGATCACCTTTCCTGATCCGCAATTGAGAATTTCAAAAGCCGGCAAAAGGCTTACGCATCCCCGCTACCTGAGGCTTTACAATCAATTTCTAAAAAGAGACGGCAAAATTCATTTAAAAACAGATTCTCCGGATCTGTATAATTTTACAAAAAGTATCGTCGAATTATATGGCCTCCATTTAATCTTTGATTTAAATAATATTAATGAACAAGAAAATATTTCGCCTGAATTGAAGATAAAAACGCACTATGAAAAACTTGATATCGCGAAAAGTAATCGTATTTTTTATTTATGTTTTTCATTACCTGAAACAATAAGTGATGCAGATGATGAACTGAGTTTTATTTTAATGAAGAAAGCAAATGAATAATAGTGACAATAATTTAGTTGAGGGAGTTCATTTCTATTATAATGAAGATGGCTTCACGGTGTTAACCGAAAAATATCACCTGCAAAGGGGCTTTTGTTGTGGGAACGGATGCCTCAATTGCCCTTATAATTATAAAATGGTTGCCGAACCTCATAGAAGTAAATTGATTGCAAAAAGAAAAAATGAAAAAAAATAGTAGAACAGAACCACTTCGATCAACCACAAAGCAATACAGTTTTTTTGAAGATGTGTATGCAGTTGTACGACAAATCCCGAAAGGCCGGGTAACATCTTACGGCGCCATTGCAAATTATCTCGGTACAAAACTATCGGCCCGTATGGTAGGCTGGGCAATGAACGCAGCACACACAGCCAAGCCAAAAGTACCTGCGCACCGCGTTGTGAACAGGAATGGGATGCTGAGTGGCAGGGCACATTTTGCAACTCCTACACTTATGGAAGAATTATTACTAAAAGAAAAAATAAAAGTTGAAAAAGATACTGTTGTGGAATTTAAAAAAATATTTTGGGATCCTTATAACGAGCTGGGACTGTGACCAAATAAAATCAATTATAATAAGGACTTATCATCATGTAAACTATAACTCCTGTAACCGCTACATAAAACCATATAGGCCATGTAATTCTCGCGAGTTTCTTATGCCGTGAATAATCTGCAGTTAGTGCCCGGTAAGCCGTGAATAAAATAAAGGGCAAAATAATTCCGGCAAGTGGAATGTGCGTTAATAAAATGAAATAATAAACGTATCTCATGGCGCCTGCCAGCGATTTTTCATCCGCGCTTAAAATTCCATCATGATTAATATCTCCATATTTTGTATCACCACTTAACAGATGGTGACATATATAGGAAACCAAAAACAGGAGAGAAAGAGTGATCGCTAAAAGCATAATTCTTTTATGCAGTAGAAATTTTCGGGACTTTACGGCAAGGAGTGCGGCAACCAATAAAATAGCAACTATCGAATTTATAAAGGCATTTGCCGTGGCAAAAATATGTGTATTGAATGGCAGATTTATATTAAACTTTACTTTCGCCAAAAATGCGACTGCGGCAAAAACAATTATGGACACGGCCCATATAGCAATTTTTGCTTTTTTATCATTACGTTGTAAGTCGGGAGCCGGCAACATATCCTGCACAACTGTTTTCATTTATTCCTTTTTTATTCTTTGTTGTCTTAGCTTCTTTCAAAAAGTTCTTTTAAAAATTCTTTGAAAGTTTTCTTTCGATCCTTCTCAAGCATAAGTAAGGGTATATCTCTCACAAGTTTTTTTTGAGCAACGGAATCAAATCCGTTGTACCAGCCTCTTACTATTCTTTCTTTGTCAATCAGAAAAAAGTTTTCTGTGTGCACGAAAGCGGTATCAACATTTACATCTGCTATATTGGCCTTAATTTCATGAATGGCAAAATTGTAAATACTATCCCTGTTCCCGGTAAGTAACCACCAGCTATCCGGGTTCACATTAAATTTCTCCGCCCATTTTCTTAGTTGAGCTACTGAATCGTGAAGCGGGTCAACACTTATAGATATAAACTGGACTATTGAATCGTTTTTGGCAAAAGAATTTTGTAAGCGTTTCATTGCTCTCGCAAGCTGCGGGCATATAGTAGGACAGTGTGTGAAGAAAAAATCAAGAACAATTATTTTTCCTTTTAAATCTGTAAAGGAAACTGTGTCACCAAACTGGTTTCTCAGGTGTATATTACTTACATGATGCCAAAGAGTATCGTTCGTGGTTTTGCCGTTTTTTTCGATCACATTCACGCCGTCGTAAAAATATCTGTGTGGCATTTGCACATCCCGGTTACTGTAATACCTTACAAGGAGATAACTTACTGTGGGTAACAAAACCGCCAACATTACAGCTAAAACTGCTCTTTTATTCATTAACTTTTTCTTCTAAAATTAGCCATCACCTGCGGGAAGTAAAGGTATCAGATTGTGCGCCGTAATGAAGCATATTATGTTCAAAATAATTTTATGCCTAAGGCGAAGCTAATAGAACCAAAATCCTCTTTTGTTGATTGATCGCGGTTAAAAATATTGATATAAGAAATTTTGCCAGTCCATCTTTGGTTCCTTGAAAAATGAAAATTAACAGAAGGTTTAATTCCAAAATAAGTATTACCATTAATGAAAGAAGGCCCTGCGGTGAATGAAAAAAATATTGATTCTGAAGGATGATAAGTTGAACCAAAAAAAATATTAACCATACTTCCCAAATCATCAATTGGCTTGCCGTTGGTTTCCATGCGGAAAACTTTATCATCTTCGAGATAAGTGTCCGCTGTAACTTCTATGGTAGGCTTGAATTTTGATTTACCATTCAAAAAAAATTGCAGCCCAGGACCTACCCCCCATGGGTTATTACCCTTTGCAGCATCATAAATGGTATTATTATATTGAATAAATAAGTAGCCTGATAATTTTTTTTGTTCCTGCGCCGATGAATACAGGAACAGGAAACATAAAAAGACAGATGTAATTAATTTTTTCATTAAATAATTTCATTAGTCTGCAAAAGAACAGGACTATGACCTTAATTTTTTTCTCCTTTCTCCATAGCCGGTACAGGATGTTGCTGTACATGTTCGGTAGAAGGATGGCTGCCGGCATCTGTATTTCTTAGATGCTTCCAACTATTGCCGTCGTATAGAAAAGCTATGATAAACCAAATAAATAAAGTGGCCGGTACAGCAATCGTCATGATAAGGTTTCTTATTTCATCACCAAGGTGCATAAAAATTGAAATAATATAAAAAGCTTTTGCTAAAGTGAGTATGCACACAATCCCTTTAAAAACTAAAACGAGAAACTGGTTCGGTTCGGCGCCTTTATGAATTGTGTAAATTCCCAGGCCCAGGCTAAGTTCAGCAACTGTAAGAATCAATAAAATCCAAAAGGTCTTCCATATTCTTTTTACCTGTTCACGATCGTGTTCGTTGGGTATTACATGAGTAGTAGCTTCGTAAGACATATAAATTCTTTAATAATTTTTTAATTAGTCACGGTGGAATCTCCGGTAATTTATTTAGATAAGATAAAAGCAAAGAAATACAAATACCCAAACCAGGTCAACAAAGTGCCAGTACAATCCAGCCTTTTCTATCATTTCATAATGCCCTCTTTGTTCAAAATGACCAAGGCGGGTTTTCACCAGCATAACAGCGTTGATAACAACTCCCGAGAACACATGGAATCCGTGAAAGCCTGTGATACCAAAGAAATATCCGCCAAATGCAATAGGACCAGGCGTTGCAACTGCCGCACCATTATATTCTACGTGGGGGCCCCATGGATTATGGCTAACTGTTGTGCCCCATTGTTGTAATACTCCATCCACAAGCACCTCGTGACGGCCAGTTATAAGATGCGTCCATTCCCATGCCTGGCAACCCAGAAAAGCAAGTCCGCCGAGAATCGTTAAAATAAGCCATTTTTCAACTCCTTTACGATTCATGTTGTGCCCGTCGTGTACCGCAAGCACCATCGTTACAGAACTCATGATAAGAATAAAGGTCATAAGGCTCACAAATGCCAGCGGGAGGTTTGCATGTCCTGCAAAAGGAAATGCGTTGAACACATGATTGGGATCGGCCCATGTATTCACGCTGAATCGAATGGTTCCATACGAAATCAGGAAAGCTCCGAATGTAAAAGAATCGCTCATTAAAAAATACCACATCATCAACTTGCCATAGCTCACGTTGAAGGGGCTTTTACCCCCACTCCACAGTTTGGTTTTTGGTTGTGCCAGCGCTGTTTCCATTATTACTCTTTAAAAGGTTATTGCAAATATATTAATTGTTTAATTAGGCAGTCTTATCTTATCATTACAAGGAATATCAATAAATAAATCCATAAAAAATCTACAAAGTGCCAATAGGTATTCATCAGATCTATTTGCACTGTATTATAATTTTTACTTTTAAT
>JBBSBD010000270.1:0-8165 GCA_038251675.1 Chitinophagales bacterium
AAAATGACGATTTGAAAAAGAAAGTGGATGACCTCACCCTCAGGCTTTCGGCACTTGAAGCCCGAAATATAAAAAAGCAATAGATACATTCTTACTTAAATCTCATGAAAAAATTATTTGCTATTGCCTTTGCCATTTGCATTTCACATTTATGCCAGGAGTAACAAATAAATTAAACATCATCAAAAATTAAATTAACCATGCAAAAAATTATTTTCTTCACCGGAATATTTCTTTTTTCAGTAATAACTGTAAGCGCACAACTAACCAATAGCAAATGGCATGGGATCTCTAATTCCAATCAACCTCTCGATTTACTGATGGTATTTCAAAACGATACGGCAAAGGCTTTCATGCTACCTGATAGTGTTTACCTTGCTGGCATGTCTTATATAATTCAGGATAGTATAATAAGTTTTAAAAAAGTGGGAGGAGCTATACCCTGCGATAGTAACGCTGTTGGAAAATATAAATTTGAAATAAAAGATAAAATACTGAGCTTTTTTTTAATTGAAGATGATTGTCTGGCAAGGTCATTTCAGCTCAATAAGGCAAAGTATGAAAAGGTAGAATAGAAGCTTTATGAAGATATTAGTAAATACATATTTGAGGTTACTATATTGCAAATTGATGCTTTGCTATGCTGTATGTATAAGGTACGGGAAGCGTTCAAAGCGGGCCACCCCGGCTGCTTTTCCCACCAATAGGCGATGCTTTGAAATGTATTCTCTGATATTATTTTTTATTGCTGTTATGCTCGTCCCATATTTTACTAATGCTCAATTGAGCAATAATATTAAATGGGCAAAAGATGGCAATTCTTACTATTCAATTATAAATGGAGAAATTGCACAGACATACTTGCCAGGGAATAAAAAGCAAATAATTGTTCCATCTGAAAAATTAAAACCTACCAACACCAGAAATAAATTATACATCGAAAATTTTTATTTATCAGATGATAATAAAACATTTCTTATTTACACCAATTCAAAAAAAGTTTGGCGATATAATACCCGTGGCGACTACTGGATATACCAAATAAAAGATAGTGCCTTGTTTCAGCTTGGTAAAATGTTTACGCCCTCTTCGCTGATGTTTGCTAAAATATCTCCTGATGCCAGCGAAGCTGCTTATGTTTACAATTATAATTTGTATGCAGAAAATTTATCAACAAATCAAATCAGGCAACTTACTAATGATGGAAATCGCAAATTAATTAACGGGACTTTTGATTATTTATATGAAGAAGAATTTGATTGCCGGGATGGCTTTCGCTGGAGTCCGGACAGTAAAAAAATCGCTTTCTGGCAGATTGATGCACGAAAATTAAATGATTATGTAATGGAAAACATGACCGATTCCGTTTATCCAAAATTGATTCCTGTTTCGTATGCTGTTCCCGGTGAAAAACCTCCTATATGTAAAATAGCTGTTGTTGATGTGAAAAGCGCCGTGATAAAATGGATGAACATTCCCCAAGATACGGCGTCGGGCAGCTATGTCCCGAGAATGGAATGGGCTCACAATAATGATGAATTGATAATTCAGCAACTAAACAGGAAGCAAAATGTAAGCAACATAATCTTATGTAATGTTACTACCGGATATGCATACCCGATATATAATGAAACAGATTCTGCCTGGATAGATATTTTACCTGAATGGGACGATAAATATAAAATGGGCGGCTGGGACTGGCTTCAAAATGGCAAAGCATTTTTATGGTCAAGTGAAAAAGATGGTTGGCGCCATCTTTATACAATAAGCCGTGACGGCAAAAAAGAAAATTTAGTTACTAACGGCAAATATGATGTAATTGAAATATCAGGCATTGATGAAAAGAACGGATACGTGTATTTTTTGGCTTCGCCCAATAATGCAACGCAGGCATATTTATATCGTGCGAAACTAAATGGCAAAGGCACGGCGCAACTATTGTCTCCGAAAAATCAATTAGGCACACATTCTTATGATATGTCGCCGGGATGCAAATACTCCTGGCACTTTTTTTCTAATTATTACACTCCTTATGCAACCAGTTGGATAAGCTTGCCGGATTATAAAGAACTAACGGATAGCAATACACTAAATACAAAAACCAATCAAAATGATAAATTAAAAACCGGTATTAGCTTCTTTAAAATTAAAACCACTGACTCCATAGAAATGGATGGCTGGATGGTAAAGCCTGATAATTTTGATTCAGCAAAAAAATATCCCGTTGTATTTTATGTCTATGGCGGGCCTGCATTGCAAACCGTAACAGATTCTTATGGGAGTACGGCAAACCAACTCTATAATGGAAGTATGTCCAAAGATGGCTACATCTATATTTCTATTGATAACAGGGGTACGCCTGTACCAAAAGGGCGGCAATGGCGCAAATATATTTTTGAAAAATTAGGACAGATAGACATTACAGACCAGGCGACTGCGGCAGCGCAGATCAGGCATTGGCCTTTTGTTGACTCAAACCGCATTGCTGTTTGGGGATGGAGCAACGGCGGAACCGTAAGTTTAAATCTTATTTTTCGTTATCCTGAAATTTATAAAACAGCAATCGCAATTTCACCGATAACAGATTTTCTTTTGTATGATATTATTTATATCGAGCGTGTGCTTGGTTTGCCGCAGGAAAACAGGCAGCCTTATATAAAAGGTTCTCCGCTCAACTATGCAAAAAACTTAAAAGGAAATTTACTTTTAGTTCATGGCACCGGCGATGATAATGTGCATTATAGCCATTCAGAAATGTTGATAAATGAATTGATAAAATATACTAAAGTATTTACGTTTATGCCATTTCCAAATCGAACGCATAGCTTAAGCGAAGGCTTTGGCACCCGCACGCAGTTAATGAATTTATATACTTCTTATTTAAAAGAACATCTTTAATTTAATATTCATTTGTAGTAGGTAAGTACGAAAATAATTATTTACAAAAAGCTTTAAGGTAAAGCTGTCACACACCAATTTAACTCTCCTGAATTTTATAACGATTTTAAAAGGTTGTTCATCGGTTACTTTTCTATTATTATTTTTTCAGTTAAATATTTGCATTGTAAATCTCAAATGGGAAGAATGCGTAAACCGACCATCATAAAATTTTATCCTGCTGAACATTTCAAATTTTTATCATGAAAAGAATATTTTATTTACTGCTTATCAATCTTGGTTTGCAATTAACTGCTGTATCTCAAAATGTAAGCATTACAAATGATGGCAGTCAGCCCAATTCCAATGCCATGTTGGATATAAAGGCATTCAATAAGGGTTTGCTTATTCCAAGAACGAGCAGTGTTAGCCGTATTGCCATACCCAACACAAAAGGATTATTAGTGTATGATACCACCACAAATTCTTTCTGGTATAACAATGGAAGCAAGTGGAATAATTTATCATCAAATAATTCAGGATGGTCCCTTTCCGGTAACAGCAACACTGATACTTCCATAAATTTTATCGGCACAACTGACGGTCAGCCGCTTAAAATAAAAGTAAATAATAACCTTTCAGGAATCATTGAATACAATTCTCCGAACAATACTTCATGGGGTTATGATGCACTTTCATTAAATACAACGGGACAGGGAAATACTGCAACTGGCTTCCAGACTCTTTATAAAAATACAGGTGGGTATAATAATACAGCATCAGGTTTATTTTCTATGAATGCAAATACTACCGGCGCTTACAATTCTTCATACGGTGCCAATAGTTTATTCTATAATACTACAGGAAGTTCCAATACAGCTATTGGTGAGAAGGCAATGATCAGCAATACAAAAGGAAGTTCTAATACTGCCGTTGGTTCAGGGGCTTTATACAGTGACACAACGTTCAGTAATAATACAGCAGTAGGTTTTCAAAGTTTATATAGAAATAATGCAGATGATAATTCAGCATTAGGTTATCAGAGTCTTTACAATAACACAAACGGAGGTGGAAATGTAGCTGTTGGATATCTGTCAATGCATAATAATACAATGGGCAATCATAATACAGCAAATGGAATCTATAGTTTATATTATAATACAACTGGAGAAGATAATTGTACAAATGGTGCCTTCTCTTTAGAAGAGAATACAACCGGGGGAGCTAATGTGGCTAATGGATCCGAAGCATTGTATTTTAACAATACCGGATATCAGAACACTGCAAACGGGTATAATGCTATGTTTCATAATACTACCGGAGCCTATAACACCGCAACCGGCAGTCAGTCTTTACAAAGTAATACAACTGCAAATTATAACACAGCAACGGGCGCTTTCTCGTTACAGGCAGATACTACCGGTTTTGCCAATACTGCTAATGGATATTTTGCACTATCAGCAAACAGAAATGGAAATTATAATATGGCAAATGGTTACTATGCATTATCTCTTAATACTACCGGTTCTTATAATACTGCAAATGGCAGCTATGCTTTATTTAGTAATACTTATGGAATTGATAATGTAGCAAACGGTTACCAGGCTTTACAAAATAATACCACAGGTACTGATAATACAGCAAACGGATATCAGGCTTTGCTGGCTAATACTACTGGATCAACAAACACTGCGGATGGTACCAATGCTTTAGCTTCCAATACAACAGGAATTGAAAACTCAGCGAATGGCGGCGGTTCGCTTGCACGCAATACTACCGGAAGTTATAACACAGCAAATGGAATGACCACCTTATTTAATAATACCACCGGCAATTCTAATACAGCAGATGGATACGAAGCGCTTTATGACAATACTACCGGCAGTGGATTGACTGCTGTTGGTACATCTGCATTAGGTATTAATACTTCAGGTAATCAAAATACTGCTGTTGGCGATAGTGCTCTTATGTATAATACCACCGGCAGCGCCAACACGGCAAGTGGAAGTTATGCCTTAATGAATAACACTTCCGGAGCACTAAACACTGCAATGGGTGTAAACGCTTTAAAGGCAAATAACAGTCATGATAATACTGCTGTTGGTGTAAATGCGATGGTTAGTAATACTTCCGGAAGCCAGTGTACTGCTATTGGCAGCGGAGCTTTGTTTGGAAGCAAAGGTAATTCCAATACAGCCATTGGTTATCTCGCAGATATGAATCCCATATCAATTACCAACTCAACGGCTATTGGTGCTTATGCTGTTGCTACTGCATCTAACCAGGTAATGCTGGGTAATACATCGGTGACATCTGTAAAAGCAGCAGGCAGCTTTGTTATTTATTCAGACGGAAGATTTAAAAAAAATATGAATGAAGATGTACCGGGGCTGGCGTTTATTTTACAGCTAAAACCTGTTACCTATAACTACGATATCCATGGATTGGATAATCACCTTGGAATTCCCAATGCAGTAAAACAACAAAATGAAATTGCGGTTAATGCAAAAGAAAAAATAAAATATACAGGCTTTGTTGCGCAGGACGTAGAGGCTGCTGCAAACAAAATAAATTATGATTTCAGCGGAATATATAGACCCCAAAATGATCAGGATGCTTACGGATTAAGTTATGCAGATTTTGTTGTGCCATTAGTAAAAGCGGTACAGGAATTAAGCACAGAAAACGAGGCATTGAAAAAAAAGCTGGACGATGTTTTAATAAGACTTGAAGCCATTGAGAAAAATAAATGATAAGAAGGAGATAAAATATGCTTTATGATATGTGATATGTAATTTTTCTTTTGCAAAAAAGCGTTCAGCGATTTTGTCAATACGTTTGTCGGTTACTTCATAAAACACTCTTTTTTCATTGCATTTTTACAACACAATTCCTGTAATGAGCAGCACAAAAATTATAAAGCTTTTGTTTCTGTTGATTACCATATTGTGCTTTTTGGCAGTGATTATTTTGTTGCTGTCGTTTCAATAAATCAATAAATTTTTTAATAAAATATATTCTTTTCTTTTAACTCATTAACGAAAAATTATTATGAAAAAGTCGCCAGTCTTTATCGCAATTCTCACTTGCCTTTTCTTCTCACTTTACTCAAACTCGTTACAGGCGCAGTTTTTAAAGAAAATAATAAACACTGTAAAAAACACTGCTAATAATAGAGCCAATGATCAAGCGGCTCAAAGTACTAACAAGGCAATTGACAAAGCAGCAAACACGACAAAAACAAAATCAAAAACAAATAATTCTTCAGATGAGGCCGGTGATTCATCCTCCACAAATGAAGTGCTCGGTGCATTTGCAAAAGCGGCGCAGGACAATCCGAACGATACTTCAGCAGCAGATCTCACCATGAAGGGATTAGGAAATCTAATTGGCGGCGGCGGTGTTTCTTCTGAAGATTCCGCGGCTGCGATCAAAAATTTTATGAGCAGCAGTGGTGGCAGCGGATATTATTATGAAACGACCAACACAGTTACAACTGAAAGAGGAACTGCTAAATCGATCAACAAGTTCTGGTTTACCAAATCAGGTGAAGGACGTGTTGAAATGAACTTAGCCGGTATGATGGGTATGAGCGGTGGAAGCCCTATGATTGGAATTAGCCGGGCGGATAAACCTGGTTATAGCGCCATCCTCGATGATGAAGACAAGACCTATTCCCTGAGTATTGTGAATATGGCATTTGTAAATAAACATGATGGTAAGTATAAGGTTGCAAAAATTGGTGATGAAACGGTAAACGGGTACCCTTGCGTACATGCTAAGCTCACCTCATCCGGACGCAACAAAATGGATATGGATATCTGGACTTGCAAAAGCGTTCCGGGCTATGCTCAAATGGAGGAAGCAATGGCCAATTCCAAATCTGTTGCATCGCCGGGCATGCTGAATGCGCTGAAACAGGCAGGCGCTGATGGTTATTTTGTAAAAATGGTAATCAAAAATAAAGACATTTCTTCCGAAACGATTTTGACAAAAGTGGAACAAAAAAATCTTCCCGCCTCTTTATTTACTATCCCCTCAGGGTATTCACAATCGAGCTATGGTGTGATGGGAAATTTGTTGAAAAATGCCCAAAAGCAAAAATAAAAACAACAGTAAACCAACAAATAAGTTCGATTTCTATCTGCTACTTTAATAATTTATCATGAAAAAGTTTAGCGGTACATGTAATACTCACAGACTTTTTTGCCAGTGTCAGTTTTTTGCAAGCTCAGTTTTTAAAAAAATTAAGAATACGAAAAGACCCATAAAGCGGCATTGATCAGGGCATAAAATTTTCTATAAAAATTTAAAAATAAATAACCATAAAATCTTTTTTATGAAACAAATAATGTGGGTATTGTTTGCAGTCTTCAGTTTGCAATTCAATGCTAAGTCACAAAATGTAGGCATCGGCACCACCACTCCAAAGGCGCGTTTACACGTTACCGATAGTAGTGTATTGTTTAGTGCGCCGGGCGATATTCCTGCCGTAGCACACAACACACCGGTTTCACTTGGAGGAAGAAGATTAATGTGGTATCCTGACAAAGCAGCATTTCGTGTGGGCTATACCGTTTATGATGAATGGGATTCAGTTAATATCGGAAAATATTCTATTGGAATGGGGTATGGGAATTACGCAACAGGCAAATATTCTGCCTCTATAGGCCATGGATCGGGCGCCTCCGGAATAAGTTCTTTTGCTACAGGAGATTTGACAAATGCAAATGGAGATTATACGTTTACAACCGGTCAATATACAACCGGGAAAGGGGCATGGTCATTTGCAGCCGGATATCAATCCAATGCAAAGAACATAGCTGGAATTGCCATGGGATATAATGCAATTGCGGGAGGTAATTATGCAATAGCACTTGGAAACAACGCATATGCAAACGGTAATTATTCATGTGCCTTTGGTAATAATGCAGCTTCGCTTGGCGATTACTCAAGTGCTTTAGGCAGCAATACAAGCGCCAGTGGCAATTATTCTTTTGCCGCCGGCAATACATCAAAAGCTGTTGGTATTGGGTCAGCAGCTGTGGGATATATCACCAATGCCGGTGGCGATTATTCTTTCGCAGCCGGTGTTGGCGGCAAAGCAAATGGCTATGCTTCTTTCGCTTCGGGAAGTTTTACCATTGCCAGCGGAGATCATTCTACTGAAATGGGAGATAATTGTACCGCAAGTGGCCAATACTCTTTTGCGGAAGGGGTTGGCGCTAAGGCAAACGCTCAATTATCTGTTGCCATTGGAACCAATGTAACTGCAACCGGAGATAACT
>JBBSBD010000271.1:0-8125 GCA_038251675.1 Chitinophagales bacterium
AAAACTCATACCATTTTCAGATTCCAGCCTTTTCCGGACGCTGTCTTTCGCCATCATATAATTTATAGAGATATGCTTACCCGTGTCTCTTATAAAATCAAGGAATGAAATATCTTTAAACCAGTCGTAATTATTTACCATTTCTGCGGCATTAGCTTTGTTCTCATTGAATTCCAGAAACCCCGCAAGTTGTTTTTTTATAGCTTGCTGGTTGTAACTCAAGACTTCGACACTAAGAAGATTGCGCTCCTCACTTTTGCCTGAAGGATCGCCCACCATACCGGTTGCTCCGCCAACCAACGCGATAGGTTTGTGTCCATAATTTTGTAAGTGGACCATAAGAATTATTGGTATAAGGCTTCCTATGTGGAGGCTGTCGGCAGTAGGGTCAAAGCCAACATAAGCTGTCGTTTGTTCTGTACAAAGCTGCTCTGCCGTTCCGGGAATGATATCCTGAACAAGTCCACGCCATTTTAACTCAGCAATTACGTCTTCCATATATTTTTTCAAATTGAAACAAAGTGTTTATTTAAGCCCGTCAAAAATACTCTACAAAACTAAATAACCCCGCAACGGATTGTTTAAATTCGGGGCTCTATAGCTTTAAGCCCATTTCCAATCTTCGTATATCTATTTAACGTGCTTCAGAAATGATTCGTTTTTCAAATGAGCTTGCAGCCAAGCGCTTTTTTTAAATCAGGGGTTAAAATGAACGTTCAAATTATTGATAAAGATTTGCTTAATTTTATTGCCGTGATCCTCTTGTTTAGACGCAATATATATAAATCAGAATCGTTTTAAATACCCGGAAATTACACTGAATCCATCCATAAACTGACTTTTCTTCCTTATGAGAATCTCTCAAATTATAAAGATCATTACCCTATTATTATTTCCATGCCTCGGATTTGGGCAGTTCAGAAAATATTCAAATGAATTTTTAAATATTGGTGCAGGAGCACGGGGATTGGGGATGGGGGCTGCCCAGGCCGCTTCGGTGTCTGATGGCACAGCGGGATATTGGAACCCTGCTGCCTTAACGGGTGTGAAGGATGTTCCTTCTCTTAACTTCATGCATGCCAGTTATTTTGATAATATTGGTAAGTACGATTATGGAAGTCTCGCGATTCCAGCAGGTGATAATAAAAGAACCTTAGGCCTTTCCCTGTTAAGATTCGCCGTGGATGATATACCTAATACGCTATTCCTTGTTGAACCCGACGGAAGCATCAATTATGGTAACATCACCACTTTCTCTTCCGCCGATTATGCGGTTTTATTGTCCTTTGCTCAAAAGATAAAGGACCAGGACGACTTAAAAATGAGTTTCGGGGGCAATGCGAAGATCATATACAGGAAGGTGGGGCATTTCGCTTCGGCATGGGGATTTGGCTTTGATGCCGGTTTTAAATTACAAAAAAATAACTGGAGCCTTGGTGTAGTTGCAAAGGATATTACTACAACATTTAATGCATGGTCCTTTACATTTAGCGAAAAAGAAAAAGAAGTACTTTACCTGACAAAAAATGATATTCCTGTAAAATCAACCGAACTTACTGCACCACGCCTCACTATTGGAAACTCCTATAATTTTAAACTGAGCTCATCAGTAAATATTCTTGCAGAAGCAGATCTCGACTTCACGTTTGACGGGAAAAGAAATACTGTGATCAGTGGTAATCCTGTAAGTGTAGACCCGCACGCGGGACTCGAGGCCTCGATAAAAAACGTCTTTTTTGTAAGGGCGGGTATTTATAATTTTCAGAAAGCCCTGGCGGACGGCGATACTACGAATCAAAAAAAAGTATGGATTTACCAGCCAAGCCTTGGTGCAGGTTTTAAGATAAAAAATGTAAGTATTGATTATGCCTTTTCAAATCTTGCTAACCAATCTAATCCATTGTACACGCATATTTTTTCTTTAAGATTTGATCTCACCAAAAAAGAAAATAACTAAGGCTTCAACTAACGAAAATGAAAAAATTATTATTACTTACTTTCATCTTTATATCGGCAGCAGGATTTTCACAACCTTATTCTAATAGCTGGATTGACTATAGCAAAACTTACTATAAGTTTTATGTAGGCCAGGATGGCGTATATCGTATCCCCAAATCAGTTCTAAGTGGTATATCCCTGGGAAATACTCCGGCAGAACAATTTCAACTATGGAGGAACGGCAAAGAAATTCCATTATACACTACAAACGCTACAGGGCCATTGGCAGCGTCGGGATATATAGAATTTTGGGGGGTTACGAATGACGGCAAACCAGATACAAAACTTTATCGCGATCCGGATTATCAACTTTCTGATCATTACAGTTTACAGACCGATACATCGTCTTATTTTTTAACGATCAATCCATCTGGAAATAATCTGAGGTTTACTGATGCGCCCAATAATGTTGCAGCCAATACCTTGCCCACAGAACCTTATTTTATGAACACGCGTGGAAACTATTATAAAAATCAAATCAACGTAGGCTATGGCTTGCCGCTGGGCAGTTATGTTTATTCCTCCTCATATGATATTGGTGAAGGGTGGACTTCAAATGATATTTTCCCCGGGTATGCGCTATCCGCAGGTTTTGATAGCCTGAACATCTACCCCGGCGGGCCAAATGTTTCATTCAGTTTTGGAACAGCGGGAAATGCACTGAACGGGCGGAACATCAGGATAAAGTTTTTTAACACGGTTATTGATGATGAACCCATGCCCTATTTTACCTACATAAAAAAAACGATTAACAATATACCTAGCAGCTATCTCGCAAGTAATGTTTTTCTTGTCATTTCTTTCGAAGATGTATCGGCAGTAACAACGGATAGGATTGTGGTATCTTCAGTTGAACTGACTTATGCCAGTAAGTTTAATTTCAATAATAAAAGCAATTTTTCTTTTGAGTTACCAGCGACCGCCACTGGAAATTTTCTGGTGATTGATAACTTTAATTATGGATCAGCATCCCCGGTTTTGCTGGATATGTCTTCAAATGCCCGGTATACCGGCGATATAACCTCTACCCCTGGTAAAGTAAAATTTGCACTACCTCCATCTTCAGTCGCCCAAAGAAAGTTTGTGCTTATAAGTGAAGACCCGTTATTAATAAATACTGTTACGAATCTATCTCAGAAAAATTTCACAGATTTCAGCGTCGCCGCTAATCAGGGAAATTATTTGATAATCAGTAACCCTGTTTTATACGACAATGGTTCTGGAGTAAACAATGTAGATCTATATAAACAATATAGAAGTTCCGCGGCAGGTGGTGGGTTCAACGTTAAAATATATAATAGCGATGAACTTATCGATCAGTTTGCTTATGGTATCAAAAAGCATCCGGCTGGCATAAAAGATTTTATTCAGTTTGCGAAAAATACGTTTCCGGCGCCACAATATGTTTTTCTAATGGGCAAAGGTATTACTTATAACGACTACAGGCGCAATGAAAGCAGCCCTTATGCTGACAAATTAAACCTGGTTCCTACTTTCGGCAACCCCGCGTCTGATGTTTTGCTTTCGTCACCGTATGGCAGTATTATTCCTAATATACCAATCGGGCGACTTTCGGCAATTTCAGGAAATGAAGTAGGTAATTATCTCCAAAAAATTAAGGAGTATGAACAGTTGCAGGCCTCGGGCAACCAGACTCTTGACAATAAGCTTTGGTTGAAAAAAGTTGTTCATGTTATTGGCGGAAAAGACAGTTCTGAAAGTGATCTTTTCAAATTTTACATGAACGGGTACAAAAAAATTATTGAAGATACCCTGTATGGCGGTAATGTTGAAACATTTGCAAAATCGTCCAATTCTGCTGTACAGCTAATTGCGGGGCAGCGGATCAACGAGTTATTTAATGAAGGAATAGGGCTTTTGTCTTACTTCGGGCACTCATCAGCAAATACGCTTGAATTTAATTTAAATGACCCTACTTTTTATTCAAACCAGGGCAGGTATCCCTTTTTTGCGGTAAGCGGTTGCACGGCAGGGAATAATTACATCTTTGATCCGTTGAGAATCACTCAAAATAATTTATCTATATCAGAAAATTTTGTACTGGCCAATCAACGCGGTTCAATAGGATTTATGGCGAGTTCTCATCTTGGTGTACCGCCATATCTGAATAACTATGACGACCAGTTTTACAGACAGTTGAGTATAGAGAATTATGGAAACAGTATTGGAAATAATATGAAAAATATTATCACCAATCTTAATGGCGGAAATAGTTCTATAGATTACCTGACCAGGACCAACCTAGAAGAAATTGCCTTACATGGAGATCCGGCCTTAAAAATCAACCCGCATGCTAAACCAGATTATGTGGTAGAAGATCAGGAGGTTGTCATAAATCCTCCTTTTATTTCGGTGGCAGCAAATAGTTTTGTTCTAAACGCAAAAGCATATAACATCGGCAGGGCGATTGAAGATTCTGTTATTTTCGAAGTCAAAAGAACCTATCCAAATGGCACAACTGATATATTGATTCGCAAAAGAATTCCAGGTATAAAATATGCCGACTCTGTAAGCCTTGTTGTTCCAATCATTTCTTCGAGAGATAAAGGGCTCAACAAAATTACTGTTACCATTGATGCAGATAATGAGGTAAATGAAATTTCCGAGAGCAACAACAGTATTGTAAAAGATTTCTTCATTTATGAGGATGAAGCAAAACCTGCCTACCCCTATGATTATGCAATTGTGAACGTAGGTAATCAGAAATTGTACGCCTCTACTGCAAATCCGGTAAGTGTTCCGAAGGATTATACTATGGAAATTGATACCACTTTGCTCTTTAATTCACCTCTAAAAGTTTCCAAAACTGTAACCGCACCCGGCGGTGCAATAGAATTTGATCCTGGTTTCAGTTACACTGATAGTACCGTTTATTACTGGCGTGTTTCACTTAAACCCAACTCCGGTTTACCAAGTGATTATCATTGGAACAGTGCATCATTCATATACCTTGCCAGTAGTTCTGTTGGTTCGAATCAATCGCACTATTACCAACATTTAGGTAGTGATACACAAAACATAAGGCTTGACTCTATCTCAAGGCAGTGGAATTTTGGACAAATTCAAAACGTTATTTATGCAAATAACGGTGTGTACCCAACCGCTGGAACTACTGGAGCTGATTTTCTTGTTTCAGTAAATGGAAGCGATTTTACAAGAGCTTTCTGTGGAATAAATGGGCTAATATTCTCTGTAATTGATCCTCTTACTCTTAAACCTTGGCTCAATGTATTGGGCACGCCGCAGGGTTTATACGGCAGCGACCCGGTTTGTAACAGTACAAGGATCGGCAATTTTCAATTTAATAATCTTACCCAGGCACGAAGGAAAATTGTAATGGATTTTCTTGACTCCATTCCCGATAATTATATTGTTGTAGCTCGCTATATTACCGGCACCGATCCTACGTTGAACACATATGCCGCTGAATGGGCATCAGACACGGCAGTCTATGGGATAAATAATTCTTTGTACCACAGGTTAAAATCTCAAGGTTTTGTACTTATTGATTCATTTGATCGGGCAAGGGCATTTATTTTCACCTATCAAAAAAATAACCCTGCTTTTCAACCTGAATTTGTTTTTTCACAGGGCCTTTACGATAAGATTGAGCTTAGCAAAAACCTTATCACCGCAGACTCATTAGGGTATATTACATCGCCAAAATTTGGGCCGGCTACTATATGGAAACAAATGCATTGGAGAGGAACGAGCCTCGAGCTCAATTCACCCGACAATCCTAAAGTTCAAATAATTGGAGTTGATACATTAGGCAATCAATCCATTCTTTTCACAGTCGACAAAACTATGCAGGATGTTGATATATCATCTGTAAATGCAAAACAGTATCCGTATATCCAGCTAAAGATGCGTAATGTCGATAGTATAAAATATACGCCTTACCAACTATCGTATTGGAGATTAAATTATGATGCAGCACCTGAGGGTGCGCTAACACCAAGCCTATTCTTTTTATCCAAAGACACGTTGCAGCAAGGGGAGATATTCCACTTTGGAATTGCGTTCCAAAATATAAGCTTACCCGCATTTGACAGCGTTAAAATAAAGCTGGCCATTATCGATGCCAGTAATGTAACGCACTTCATTCAGTTGCCAAGAGCTAAGCCTTTAATAAGCGGAGATACTATTATATTGAAATACGACATTGATACGAAACCGTATCCGGGAGCAAATATTTTATTAGTGGATTTCAACCCTGACAACGACCAGCCGGAACAATACCACTTCAACAATTTCCTTTATCAAAATTTTTATGTTGACGCAGATAAATACAATCCATTATTGGATGTAACATTTGATGGGCTACATATTCTGAATCGTGATATTGTATCTGCGAGGCCACATATTCTCATCAAACTGAAAGATGAGAGCAAGTCCCTGGCACTTAACGATACCTCTTTGATTAAAGTCCAAATTCGTTTCCCGGATGGGTCTTTAAGAACCTACAAATTTGATAATGATACTTTGAAATTCACACCGGCGAATCTATCAAGCGGAGAAAATACTGCCACCATTGATCTCTCGCCCTCACTTAGTGGTGATGATGAAGAGTATGAATTGATTGTTTCAGGAAAAGATGTTGTTGGCAACCAGGCCGGCGAATTAGATTATCATATTAATTTCAGGGTGATAAGCAAGCCAATGATTTCAAACCTGCTTAATTATCCAAATCCTTTTACTACATCAACAGCGTTTGTATTTACAGTCACCGGCACTGTTATACCTCAAAATATACGCATACAAATATTAACCATTACCGGAAAAATAATAAGAGAAATTAACAAAGATGAATTAGGGCCACTTCATATCGGACGAAATATCACAGAATTCAAATGGGATGGTACTGATATGTACGGGCAAAAAGTAGCAAACGGAGTTTACTTGTACCGGGTTCTTACGAATCTTAATGGTAAATCGTTGGAGAAGTTTACAGACAATGGGGACAACACTGATAAATACTTTACCAAAGGATACGGAAAAATGTATTTTATGCGATAAGAATTAATTATAATAACCCTTTGATAAAAGCTTTTGTCTGTGGCGTCAGGCAAAAGCTTTTATTATTAGTGATAAATAATATAATTACTTACATTCATGATATGACAATTCACTTGTCAAATATCAAACAATGAACTATAACATTGAGTAGTAAATCACCAACCGTTTCACAAGGTAAAATATACTTTCCTCAACTTGATTCTATAAGAGGAATGTCATTCCTCGCCATTTTTTTATTCCATGCTGTTCGCATTTCGAATAAGGAATTCTTTCTTTCCGCGTTTATAATTTATCTCTATGATAATTTACCTCTTGCTATTGACGTATTTTTTATTTTATCCTCTTTTCTATTAACCTATCTCGCCTTAAATGAATATAAAAAAAGAAGTAATTTCTCCTTTAAAAATTATTTTACCAGACGGATCTTGAGAATATGGCCTCTTTATTTTTTTATAATGATTATGGCCTTTCTTGTTTTTCCTTTAATTGCGAACCGCTTTGGTACGTCTCTTACGTTGCCAAACGCCCTGTATTACTTATTTTTTATTGCAAATTTTTATACAATCGATCATGTATTCTTCCTAAAATTCTTGTGGACAATTTCAGTTGAAGAACAATTTTATCTCTTATGGGGAATTTCATTGCGATTTCTAAATAAGAAATTAGGAATTATTATAGCCGCTCTCTTTTTGCTGAGCGTTTCTTCATCTCTATATGCTATTATAAATAGAAGCGGCAATTATTATTCTACGGTTACTTATTTTTTTGATTTTGCATGTGGCGCTTTGGCTGCTGTATATATTTTTTCAGAAAATTGGTTAATTGTCAAGATGAAAAAATTATCGCAAGCAGGCACTTACTTTTTCTACAGTTACATTTTTGTTCATTTTATTTTATTCTATTTTCTAAATACAAATACTACCGGAGTCGCAAATAATATTACAGCGCTCTTAAACCGCTATGTTTTTATTATCTACATTTCTCTTTTCATAATTGAACAAATGGTGAATAATCACCGCACTCATATATTTGCCAAAAGTAAATTCCTGATCTTAACCGGCAAATTGTCCTATGGCTTATATTGTTT
>JBBSBD010000272.1:0-8119 GCA_038251675.1 Chitinophagales bacterium
TATTTATTTAAAAACCTGTTGCAGTATGGCATTACAGGAGAGAAAGATGCCGGTGAACAATTCTTTAAAGGCGCCCAGAAGAATGGCTTTGATTTTTATTCAGCTCATTTATTTGTAAGAAACCTGGGCATTATCAAATCACTGGCGCTTGGCGATTTTACCGTAAACATGGGTCAGGGATTAACGCAATGGCAAAGCCTCGCTTTTAAAAAGAGCCCTGATATTTCTACTATTAAGCGCCAATCAGATGTGTTGCGGCCTTACAACTCTGCGGGTGAAATAGCTTTCAACAGGGGAGCAGGTATCACCTTGCAAAAGAACAACTGGGAGGCCACAGGGTTTGTAAGCGTAAGAAAGCTGGATGCCAATTTCATAGTGGATACTTTAAATTTCGAAGATTATGTTTCTTCATTACAAACTTCCGGGTATCACAGGACCAAAAGCGAGGCGGAAGATAAACACTCACAAGGCCAGTTCAGTTTTGGGGGAAATATCGGCTATTCCAGCGAACGCATTCACCTTGGGGTAAATGCGGTTCACTATAATTTTGATCATCAGATTACAAAATCAGGGCTGCTGTATAACAAGTATGCGCTCTCGGGAAAATCGAGCGGCAACTATAGTGTGGATTATAGTTATACCTATAAGAACATGCATTTTTTTGGAGAAGCGGCAATAGATGAAGATCTCGACAAAGCCTTTGTAAACGGTTTGCTTATAAGTGCCGACTCACATGTTGACATGAGTTTTTTGTACCGTAAAATATCGCGGGGATATCAATCACTTTATACGAATGCTTTTACCGAAAGCACCTATCCTACCAATGAAAGCGGTTTTTATACCGGCATTACGGTAACGCCGGTCGATTTTTTGCGGATAGATGCTTATGTAGATTTTTATAGATTTCCTTGGGTAAAGTTCCGGACAGATGCACCTGCTTCCGGCAACGAATACATGGTACAGCTTACTTACAAGCCAAACAAACAAGTCGAAGTATATACACGATACAGAACAGAAAAAAAGGCCATTAATTACAACCCGGATGGCCTTACTTTAAACCCTGTAGTGGTGCGCCCGAAGCAGGGATGGAGAACCCAGTTTAGTTATAAGCTGAACCCGGCTTTTACGTTCCGCTCACGAATTGAATTATCATGGTTTGATAAAAGGAGTGATGCCCCTTCTAACGGATTCCTTGTATTTACAGATGTGCTTTTCAAGCCGATTTTAAAGCCTTTTTCGGGAAATATACGTCTTCAATATTTTGAAACCGATAGCTATGACAGCCGGCTATATGCCTACGAGAATGACGTGTTATATTATTTTTCTATACCTGTTTTTTATGATAAAGGCTACCGGTATTACGTAAACGTGAATTATGATGTTACCCGCAAGTTATCTCTCTGGGCAAAATTCTCGCAAACGATCTATCCTGATAAAAATACCGTAGGAAGCGGCCTCGATCTGATTAATGGAAATACAAAATCCGAAGTGAGACTGCAGGTTATTTATTCGTTTTAACTTTCAAGCTTTCTGTTTCTGATGGATTATAAGCATAGCCGTTAGGTTAAATCATCTCCTCGCCGTCTTCACCAGCTTCGTATATCCGGAATTTTTTCCCTGCAGTATTTGCACGAAGTAAACCCCTGCTCCTAAAGCTCCTCCAATCTTAACATTTTCACCGGCTTTAATACCACTCCTTTCTTCCACCAGTCTTCCGCTTACATCGTACACCTTCATGGTTATTTTCTCTGCCTTATCCGGACTTGTAATGTGCAGCCTGAAATAATCATTGCTTGGATTGGGGTATGCATTGGCACCAAAGGTTTCTGCATAGTCAAACAGCGGATTGCCTCCACCTTCTATATTAGGATAGGTAGGCTGTCCCGGTACGGACACATTCACGTTTCTGCTGGTTGTATTGCCTGAGGCATCGGTACAGGTCACCATTATCGTATAAACCCTCTCGCGACCCTGGTCTTGTGTGGCCCGCAGGTTAACGAAATGGTCGTTTACCATGGACCAATCTCCTGTCACATCCTGGTTGCCGCTTACAGATATTTTGCACAAAGGAACGCCACAATTATCCTTAGTTTGGTAATCAAGGAAAACCTTTCGCATCTTTTGAGTCACCGGCCAGAGCACATCTGGTAAAGCAATGATTTTCGTAATACGCGGCGCTTCCGAATCATTAACGGTTACATCAAAAGAACAGGTTGCAGAAGGATCATTCGCCAAAGCATAAGTAACAGTTGTAACGCCGCCATTGAAAGTAAGGCCGCTTGAACTGCCTGCTCCACTTAGGGTAGTCGCGCCAGTGAGGGTGTAGTTCACAGTGAGTGTACTGTCAGTTAACACAGGGTTTATACTCGCCACTACAGCAGAACATTTTTCTTTGTCGTTGGAAACTGTTTGGGCTGAAGGACAGGAGAGTGGAGAAGAACCGTCTAATAAATAGACACCGACCACACCGCTTGTATATTGGCTATTTTGAATATATCCGGCAGTAACCAGTTTGTTGTTTGTAATTCTTACATCATTAATAATGTAGTCGACAGATGCAGTGCTGCCATTAATACCAAATGAACTGTCAGGGATACCGTCAGCTTTGTAACGCGATAGGAAATATCTTCCACCGGTTATTATCTTATCATCCTTTTGTACAAATACTGATGAATAATATAGCGTGCGAAATGTAGAATCAAAAGTACCGTCGGCGTTGTAACGAAAAAGTCCTCCGTTTTGCCCGAATAAAATTTTATCATCATTTTGAATAAATATAGGGCCGCCATTTTGAGGAGATTCACGGAAATAAAATAAATTACCTGTCGGATTACCATTGTTGTCATAGCGATTCAGGTAAACGTCAATAAGCTCGGGAGGGCCCATGGTTGGATCAGGGTTTGTATAATAATTGCTAATAGATATAATCATACTGCCATCACTTTGCATACCAAAAGCAGTGAGAATTTGCGTTACATCAATATTATAGCTAAAACCACCTATATTTAATCCTCCAGTCCCAAAGCTGTTATCTAATGTGCCATCTGAGTTAAAGCGGGCGATGACAAGAGCCGTTTCATCATAAAGTTCTCCCCTTACAACAAATGTCTGAGTCGTCTGACCTACCACAATTACTTTTCCATTTCCAAGTGTGGCAATAAATTGTCCCCCTGTGATTCCTCCTAGTCCAACAGTTTGAGAAGATATATCCACTGTACCGTCTGGATTGTAGCGTGTGAATCCTAACCCGTTTAATTGTACAATTTTGCCATCGGGCTGAACTACCTGATTTGGATTTGGGCCGGGGATTGGCCTAAATCCGTTAAAAATACTATCAATGGACCCGTCACGATTAAACCGGGCGGTAATCTGATTACTAGTATTGTTACTGACAACTGCAGAGCCACCGGCAACAACTTTACCATCCGGTTGCATTCCTGCATGATCGAACCGTGTGGAACTGGGGTTTTTATATTGATCAATAACGTTTCCGTTTATGCCGAATGTATTATCTAAACTTCCGTCTGCATTGTATCTGGCAAGACTGAAGCTTAAGTAATTATTGACGGACCCTGCGACAACAATCTTACCATCTTTTTGAATAGCCACAGAATTGGCATTATCCTGTTGATGGGTAAAATCTGAGAGAAGTTTTCCGTCTCCATCAAATGTTACATCAAGCTTCCCATCAATATTATACCGGGCAAGAGCAAAGAAAGAGCTATCCACTGTGGTATTAGTGCCTGCAAGCACAATCTTGCCGTCCGCCTGCAATGCCACTGAGTTTGCAACGGCAGATCCGCTAAAGGGAGTCTGCTGCTTTCCGTTTCCGTGAAAGGTACTGTCGAGATCACCGTTTGCCTTATAGCGGGCAAGCGCAAACTGGATTTGGTGGCATGGCTGAGTGCCGCACCGGTATACATAGCCCGCAGCTATAATTTTATTGTCATTCTGGATCACAAGTGCATTAATATTACCCAAATAAGAAAGATTAAAATCTGTAGTCACAATTCCGTTTGTACCAAAGGTACTGTCGAGACTGCCATCAGTATTGAGTCGTGTAAGACTAAACTGACCAAGATAAGAACTATTAGCGCCAGCGGCGATTATTTTCCCATCTGCCTGAACGGCCAAAGCATTCACTACGACTCCTATCTTTTGTCTGCCATCTCCTGAGAAAGTGCTATCGAAACTTCCATCATCTTTAAATCGAAGAACAGCGTAAGTCGTGGCATAGTTTGTATCTTCTGTTGATATTCCGATCAGAATTTTTCCATCATCCTGCACGGCAATGGCTGCTGACTGATCATGGCTATTAAAGTTGTAGTCAAGATAAAGAGTGCCATTGTTCGCAAAACTGCTGTCAATAGTGCCATTTACATTATACCTGGCGAGTACAATATTATCAGGAGAACTAGAAGTTGTACCAGTGATTACAATTTTGCCGTCCTGTTGCAAGGTCGCGTGTGGATTCCGCATGTATATATATGAAGTGAACCCGTTTGTTCCGTAAGTTAAATCCGGAGTTCCATCCGGAAGTCTTTTGCTAACAAAAGTGTAATGTCCTGAGCCGTGCGTACCAACAATATATATCGTCCCATCAGCCTGTGTTATTACCTGGTCACCCCGGGCTGCCACGCTAATGCTCGCTAATCCCAGGTCAGCCTTTACCACACCGTTATTTCCAAATAATGGATCAGGTTGCCCTGCCTGTCCGAAGGTGTTAGCCCAAAAACACAACGTAACAAAAAGTGTAAATAGCTTTTTCATATCATTAGTTTAAATGAAGGAAAATTATCCTTAAAAGATGCAGGTTGCGTACAGAAAGTTTCCAGGGACAGGTTAAAAAACAGCAACAAATTATCCGTATCAAATACGGCAATCGTAAACTAATGGTAAGGTAGGTATTAATTTATTTTTGGATAGCACATTTGTTTAAAAATATTTATAAGCTACTGCATTTTATAAATGCACATTTGATATGATCTATGAAATCAGTTGCTCCAATTTAGTGGAAGGGCCAAATGCCATGCACAAAAAGGACCACTCTATACAGCAGTCTTCATCATTTAAGATATTGAGAATTACGTTATCTATTTTTTTATTTCGGTAACGTGAGCCTGGGGTACTTCAGTTTTCATTTTTGTGATCCATGTTTCAAGCAGGTCTGGGCTGTCCCACATAGCGCTGGTGCTTATCACCTAGCCGTTGCCGGTTTTCAGGTTAAAGAAGTGCTTGCCATTTGCTGCAGTTTTTATTTCAAAATTTGTGTGTAACCTTCGCCGGATAAATATATCTATAGTAATTTTTTATCTAAAGCAGGCTACTCTTTTAGCCACTTCGTGACCCCATCATCTATTCACCCCTGCATGTGATCTTTTTTATGGAGATGTTTAAAGTATCCCGGGACGATACTTCCGCCGGTAATATCAATGACAAAATGATTGATCCCTGCTGGTTTACCTTCCCCCCTGTAGGTACAATAAATTTACCGGGATTATCTGACGGGTAAAGACTAAAGCTGCCGAGGAATATTTTTTCGCCGCTGTCTGTTTGATAATGTAACTCGAACGTAACCGGATGTTGTTTTGGATTTATCACTTTGGAAACTTCTACCTGCAAAAATTTACAGAAAGCACCCATTGTGCCCGGGTCATACGGTTGTATGATGCTTTTTTTATTTATATCAAAAGAGTACAAAGTATCGTAGTTACTAGTGTCGGTTGTAATATGGCTGGCAGTTTTTTGATGGCAAGCTGTAAAAAAGAATAATTGTACCGCTATAAGAGTCACCTGGCTTACGTTATAAAAAAACATTTTCATTATTTAGTCCCGGTAATTTACGGGTTATCTGGCATTGATAATAACAGGTGTCACAATTAATTCAATTTTATTCAGCCTGATCTCTGTTTCAGGCTTTTCAAATTGCCCTGAAAAAGGCACCGCAACTAATTGCATTGAAATTGGATCGCCATCTTTGAGGTTGCCGGCTCTTTTTAATTTTTGCAATGTATTGGTAATGTCCACCAGAAAACGCGGCTCATGGTGATGCCCGTTCGCAGGCATTTGGCCAGGTGCTTCTGTTCCAAAAAATGCAAATGTACCGGCAAAATGCGGGTCTTCCGTTGAGGTGCCTGCACTCGCTTGCGGCATATTTATAAACACCCTTACAAAGAAATCACTGGTGGGCGGCAGAGAGGCATATTGAATCCGCGCGAAGACTTTTTCCTTCGCCATATCATTATTTATTATACGGGCAAGTTCAGCAGCCGATGCCTTTGTTTCAATGGAGAAAGGCTTACTGATGCTAATGGTTGCTGTATCGGCAACAGGCAATCTTTGTTGTATATCAAATTTTATTGCAGCTCCCGCACGTATCCTTTTTTCGATCTTCTGAAAATCTTTCTTTGTTTTAATTACTAATGCTGCCGCATGGCTCCCTATGGTGCTGTCTTCGTATTGATAACTAAGCAGGGGCATAATGGTAGTAATTCCTGCTGTAATATTCGCAGGATTACCATTTGCATCAAAAAAATGATTCCACGATGTACCCAGCCATCCCGCATCGTTAGTATTATTATTGCCGAGGTCAACATTCCACTTATACCAGCAGTAGTCAACCATGCAGTGATGTGTCCAGAAAACGGGGTCTAATGCGGAACCCCCGGTGCCCATAGTACCTCCGATGATGCCATGCACGTTGTTATGCGGTGTGCCCTCAATCTGTGGGCCAAAGGTGAAGAAGTTGGTGTCAGTAAAAATAGGATCCAATGCTGCGGTAGTGGTAGGAGAGAAGCCCGCTACACTATTCCTTGTTCTCGCAAGAAACAACGGGCTGGTGATATCTAAAAACGCGGGATTTATATCCGGGTTCTGGTTCCAGTTCCAGTAAGGAAGGCCAAATTTTTTATTGCCTGTCAGCTCCTGGCATATCTTTTCAAAATAGAACAAGTAAGCCCTGTGCCATGAAAAAAAGTGATCCGTGTTGTGTTGGCAGAAATTGAAACCCCCGGCCACGGTGCCATGGATGGCAGCCTGTTTATCCCAGCCCCTGGGATCGGCGGGGTCATCAACCGATAATTTTTTCATCAGCCGTACCGCTTCTTTATAAGTGGCGATATCAGCATCCACCGTCGCTGAGCCGGTACGCAGCCTTCGCCTGGTGGGACGGTTTTTTATAGCTTCCGCAAGTTCTTCGCAACCTCCGAGGGTGCCAAGCAGCAGGCCGGCGCTTATAAACCCCATGCCTTTTATGAAAATACGCCTGTCAATGTTGTGGGGAGTTAACAGATATTCCATCTAAATAAAATTTTGTGATGTATGGAATCTTTACAGGAAGCAGTAGGTGCTTTTTCAAAAGGCGTTGTGCTAAATTAATAAGCCAATCCTGCATGCGCAAGAGTGAAAACACCCTTTATAGTTTCTCCCGTCCGTTAAAATAAAACGCCTTGGAATGGGGTGTATTTTTATTATACCGAATAGGTTGTAAGAAACAGTTTAGATGTTAAACCGGAATCTTGTTACTATAGGCAATAGTCTGTTTTGATTACTTATAAGGTCAGGCAGGCTTTTCGGCCCACTCGCAGACAGCCCGTATTTCCTGCCTTCCTTCAAAATAAAAGTCCAATGACATGTTTTTGGTTTTGCCATTGGACTTTTATTGACCGGGATATTTTAATAGAAAAATTGTTCTAAAATTATTTTCCCATCTTTTACCTGGTAGGCGCATATTTCTTCAATGGTCATTCTGCCCCTTCCTTTAAAGGTGGCGTCCAGTGACCAACTAACAGCAAAGCTGTTGCCTCCTACAATCGGGTCAGAAATCGTTGCACTATGAAACGCTTCCACCCCTTCCTGGAACGAAACCGATTTTGCTTTTATGGCATCTAATCCCTCTACTACTTTTGGGCCCATCATATCACTTGCTTCAATACTTTTCGCATTGTCCGCAAATAAGGTTTTTTGTACTTCATCAACCTGGCCCTGGCGACAAAGTTCTACTAGTTTGTTGGCTACTTCTGTTGTTGTCATTTGTCTGAAATTTGATTGTTAAAAACTAATGACGATTAAGGTAATTGCAATTGGACAAATAAGTTCGGGTATTTTGCCGATTATTGAA
>JBBSBD010000273.1:0-8091 GCA_038251675.1 Chitinophagales bacterium
TAAAGGGGCCAAAGGACACATTTTCCTTTCCCCAGGCACCTGAAATAAGATTTATTTTTGGTATAAAAGGAACCGATACGACAGTTGATATAATTACACCGGATCAATTGTACCATCTTAAAAAATATATAAAGGACACTTTACAATCGGATGAAGCTTTGAAAAGATACACGGGCATCTATTATTGCCCGGAGCTGGATTGCAAATATGGTATTGTTTTGAAAGATCATCATTTAATCCTGACTAATTCCAAATACAACGATGCAAAACTTACCTTAATTGGCAACGACCATTTAACGAATGATAACTGGTGGATCAATCATCTAATGATGAAACGTGACATTAAAAATAATATCATCGGTTTTGAAGTAAACTCAGGCAGGATAATGCATTTGAAATTTAATAAAATTGAATAATTAAAAACAAAAGTAGTACAGTAGCCAATATTATGCGTATTGAAGAAAGCGTTCCATAGCGCAGAGTGTAGGGTTGGTTTTGGTGAGTTGGCAGTCCCTCCCGAATTGCGGGACAAGTAATGCCTTGTAAACGTAAATTGAATGTAAAAGGAACCATCGCTCCCTCCTTGCTCTACGATAAAATTCACGAAGGCTGAAAAAATATGCGCACTCAAAAAGCCTGAATGCCATTCATGTAATTTGGGCGGGCAGCTTTTTTACAGTAATTATCTTTGACCCATGTTAACATTCATTGCCTGGATTGTCCTTTTTATACTTTGTTGGCCGCTGGCTATTTTAGCTTTGGTGCTGTATCCTGTTTTTTGGCTACTTACTCTGCCGTTCAGATTACTTGGGATAGCTGTTGACGGAGTTTTTGGTTTGCTAAAAAGTATTCTCATGTTGCCCGGCAGATTGATGCGACGGTAGTACCTTGCCCCTTACAGTGGCTGCTATTTTTACCATTCTTGAATGATAATTCCTAATTGGTTATCCCTCAAAGCGAATTCTTTTGCGCCCCAGGGACGAAGAGTAATTTCTTTCAGGTTTGGATGAAGAAATTCAGGATGAGAACTAGAAACTTTCCCATAAACTTCCTCAATATTTGCAGTGACTAATCTAAATTCAGGATTATGTTCTTTAGCAAGCTTTTTTTTTCAAAAAGATTTATGCGTAATCCATCTTTTTCCAATACACAAAATGGACGGCTGGATTTTATTTGATTGTGCCCAATCGTAAAACCTAAACAGTCGATAAAAAATTTCAAACCATCATTAATATTGACGTAGAAAATATTCGGAACTAATTTTTCAAAATTCATTGATTAAGATTTTTCAAATTTATACGAAGTGTTCTGCCCAACATGTCAAGGCTGGGCGATGGACTGGTATTTTATACTGTAGAGTCCGTAACTGGAGCTGAGTATTGTTACTATAGATGAAGATAACAACTAAAAGCTACATTACTAACGCCGGGCCGTAACCTCTGCTCATATTAATTTGTAGCCTTATGTTGGCGCGGTTATGCCGCTTAGTTTTCGGCGGGCCGTACCCACAAATACTAACTATAACCTAATTGAACTAATCGTTTCACTCTGCAGAAATCTATTGCACTATTATGCTTCCAATACCCACTCCTTTATTTTGACTTCTGTTGAAATAAGAATTTACTATTTCAGCAAATCAAGTATCACATCAAGATTGATATTGTTTTCATCTAATGCTCTTAGAGATGTATCATGTAGAGCAGTACCTAATTTTCTTATATCAAATTTTTCTTTGAATTTGGAGTGGGAATTTCTTATCATAGTTAGCAGTTCGTTTCTATCAATTATATCCGCCAGATCTATTACATAAGAATCGGAGGCGACATATTCAAGGATTGTCTCATTTTCAAGAACAAAGCGACAACTGAATTTGCAGGCGATGCCTTTCTTTGTGGCTGCCCTTTTTTTCATTATATCCAAAGATGTAAATTCCAATATTTTTTGTCCCGGGTCAACGGAGTTGGCAGGAGGGCGATATAGCCATTCACCAATTACGAGTTCAGTTTGTTCTATCATTTTTGATGTCCTTTTATTATGTTTAATTTATTAGTTTCCTTAATTAAGAATCTCAGGCACGATTTTGAGAAGGGCCTGGCTGAAATGCCAATTCATATGTCGGCAGTTCCTCGTTATTTTATTAAACTAATCCTCTATTGCCTCAATACCTTGTTCTTTAAGTTTTGCCAATCCGTCTTTCATTGCTTTAACTTGTTCCGGTGAGTGCCCTTGCCAAATGGTAATCTCGCCAACAACCTTAAACGGATGTTTTGAGCGATAAGACTTTGTTGGATTACCTGGGAATTTTTTGTCAGTTAGATTGGGGTCATCCTCAATGGCACCTGTTGGCTCTACTAAATATATTCTTTCACGTCCATCTCCTAAGGCAAGTTCAGCGCCCCAAATAGCAGCATCCAGGGTAGCAGTGAGATAGATATATTTCGCTTTATTCTTTTGTCCATAGTTTGAGTTAAGGCCAATCGCGATCGAGCCGCCAATCTTTAGTTCAGCCTTGGTGCCATGGAAGAATGTCTGGGAAAAGGGACTTGGAATTGATTCATTTGATTTGTACTCACTTTTGTTTTTTTTCATTGTCGTGTATCTATGTAATTGTTTTTTGCGTGTGGTGGGTTGTCGTGTCACGTCCTGAAAAAGGTTACATTTTTTTAATTGAAATTATTAAAAAATGTTTGCTCCCACATCATATTTGTTGATAGCTTTTTATGTTCCTTTTTCCGCTCTTGCTTTCTTCCGTGGGTTATATTTTGAAGGCTTGCTGATCGCAAATGAAGACTCACGGAAAACAGTAAGTTTGAATATTTACGCATACTTGCAAGATTTTCTATAATTGATACTTGAAAAGTACCTTCTTAAAACTATTTGCAAAAAATGTGCTGTCAAAAGTTCCACTGCTCATATTAATTATTTGCTCTTTTACTAAAAATGTTGTTGAAGGAGAGGTGTCTTTTATTGCAGGCCTGGCGCTATAAAACTTTCTGGTACGTAAAAAGCAGCTATATGTCTCGCTAAATTATCAGGGTTAAATCAGCCAGTGAGGTTAGTAAATAGAATTACCGTTAAACTGTCATCAGGCAACTTAGTCATGGAAATTCCTGTCCAACCCGAATGATAAATAATTCTATGATTCTTAAATTTTCTTATAGCCCAGGCATAATTCCTTGATCTTTTCGTTGTCGGGGTTTCATCCCACGCACTTTTGCTTTGCTATGAAAGCCCTGCAAGAACAGTACCGGCGGGTGTATCTTTAAACTAAAAGCAGTCAATTAAACTTCCCCTTATTTTACCGGCACTAATCATCTAATCCCTTTCCATTGAGAATTTGCTGCATACACTTTTCAACCCTTGCCTCCCGGGTTTTGGATTGTTTGGGTTGGTGAAATAAAAAAGGCAGGCTCCTTCTTATTTCCGCTCCTCGAGTCTTAAGTGAGTAACCCCATATCTTTCAAATTCATCAATGTATTTTTTTTGAATAGCCTCAAGCGCCGAACGTAGTTTAGGATCCATTAAAACTACCTCCGGATCAAGAGTATCGTACTGCTCAATGAAGTCCCTGTCTGCAAGTCTATAGGGTAGGTATTCTTCTACAACATAATCATTGTACAGTTCTATCAAAGGTTCACATTCTTCATCCAGTTCTAAGCTGGTCAAAAAAAGAGGTTCACCAGAACCGCCATGCCTAAAGGCATTTGTTTCGGGAGCTTCCGCCATACCTGTTGCGCACACCAGGTTCATTATCTTATCTGCCATTTCCATATTGTCGTAATCGTGAGTACTTAAAAAGTTCCTTGCCAAAGAAAGTTGTTTTGCCAGTTCCCGCAGCTCATCGGTAGAAAATTGAATGGTAATTTCTTTCATACTTTTAGTTAAGTGTTTAAAAAAGTGAATGTACAAATCTCCTTTTAAGTTAAGCTGCTTACATCGAGTAATTATTAAGCTTACATTTAACAAAAAAAGTAAAAATGAAAAGCAGGCACACAAGCATTCTATATTTCATTCTTGGATTATACGCTATCATGGTAAGCTGGTATTATAATCATTCCATACTTCTTGTTATTATTCATTATATTTTTTGGCCCATTTATTTAATATACGAATTACTCAATGGGCGCCTGGCGCATAAAATGTGGAAGACGATTCCTGAATCTTATTTTAAGTAACTACTTTGAAGAATTAGAAAGTGACGGGAATAAAGGTCGGGTATATTTAAATTAAAAGCTGATGATGAAACCACAGTAATTTCAATAATTAAATATCCTGTGTTTACTTAATGTCGTCTCACTCTTGTTTTTTTCACTTTTACTTTTCCTTTACTACCGTGTACAGTTGTCGTATTTCTTGTTGCCGAATGTCCTCTCGGTCCTGTAACGGTTGTTGTCCTATGTGTTATCCGGTAATTGTTTACAACTGTCGCATGCTTTGTTCTTACAGTTACTGAAGTAGTTCTAAAAGGAGTATAAAAGGCATGTGCTCTGTTAATTCTGTTTGTTCTTACGATCACAAAATTTCTGTGATAAACCATGCGGTGCGGATGCCAGGTATTCCATGCCAATGGTTTCCATGTATGCCACCATATAGGATAATGACGCCATCTCCAGGGAGAAGCCCAGGGCCTGTATGCGGGTGCAAAAACAAACCTGACAGATGGCCAAAACCATACGTTTACGATAACCCCGGAGACGCTTTCCGGCGAATAATATGGACCGGAATGAGCCACGTTCATATTGCTCCAGTCCTGTATTATGGAATTATCAGCAGTGCCTCCATCCGGCTCTGAAATTACTTGTTCGCCATAAATATCTTCATCGCCTACAATTTGTATAGTAGCTGTTTCATTCCCCGTCTTTTCGAGTTCTATTACAGCAATATCCTGGTTTTCTGTTTCAGACACAGGAACTTGTAATACAAAAGCATGAACCTCGTTATCGCTTTTATCAATCACTTTTACATAATCTGTCTCTCCATCTTCATTCAAATCAAGGTTATTTACACTATTATCTGCGGTATTCAACAATTTTTCAAAATCTTCAGGGGATGTAGCTTTTTGGAACATTTGTAAGGCTCCCTGTAGGTCAAAATTATCACCCGGAAGCCCGGTTGGTTCATCGGTGTTATTTTGTGCTATGGTTTTGCCTGTTGTAAAGGCCAGCAGTAACACAAAGGATAAAAATTTAAAATATTTTTTCATAAAAAAGTTTGGTTTTAGACAGTAAATATCGAAATATGTTTAATCTCTTAAATAATTTTTTAATCCCGGTATTTTTTTAGGAATAAATCTCCACTAATCATTTAATCCCTTTCCATTGAGAATTTGCTGCATACACTTTTCAACCCTTACCTCCCGGGTTTTGGATTGTTTGGGTTGGGAAAAATAAAAAAGGTAGGCCCTCTGCCGTCCCGGCGTCAATGCATTAAAGGCGGTTTTCAACGCAGGTTTTTTATCTAATTTATTTTGAAATTCTTCTGGTATTTTGACTTCTGAAGTCTTTTTTAATTTCACTTTCAAACCGGCTTTTTCCACTTCAATGGCTTCATAGATATACGCCTTCAGCATGGTGGCCATCTTTACTATTTCGGGAACACTCGTAAACCGGACCTGACGAGCAGACTGCACATTCTCGGTTTGTTGAATAAGAATATGGCTGGAATCACGCAACAAGGCTCCTTTAAAAAACAAAAGCGCGCAGTATTCTTTAAAACCATGCATTAAAACAATGTTACTTTTTTGCAAGGTGTAGCACGCCTGGCCCCATTTCAATTCTTCTGTAAGCCCGCAGTCAAGAATGATCATTCTTAATTGCTCAAATTCTTTTTGCCACTTTTTTCCTTTATTAAAAAAGAAATCAACTTTAGGATTCATGCTATTCTTTGTTATAGTATGTTGTTGTAAAATTTATACCCTTAGCGAGCCGCGGAACCCCCTGGCGGCATAGTATGATTCTGCTCCGTTGTGATACACGAAGACTGTGTTATAGCGACGGTCGCAAAAGAGTGCGCCGCCGAGTTTTCTTATGTCTACAGGCGTCATTATCCAGCTAGATGTTTTAGTATCAAAGTTGCCCAATTTCTGCAAATCCCGGTATTGTTGTTCTGTTAACAATTCAATGCCCATAGCAGCCGCCATGTTTATAGCACTATCTGCAGGTTTAAATTCTTTCCTTGCTTCCAGCGCTTTAAGATCGTAGCAAAGGCTTCTGCGGCCTTTAGGGCTTTCCGCTGAACAATCATAAAAAATGTATTCGCCCGTCTTCTTATCATAACCAACAACATCCGGTTCTCCGCCAGTACTTTCCATTTCATCAAGCGACCATAGTTTTTCCGGACTGGCTTCCAGCTTTGCTTGTATTGCAGCCCATTCAAGACCTTTATGCCGGTTACTGTTTTTATCAAAACGGGCTTTCAATATTTTGAGCAGTTCCTTACTTTGCTCTGGTGACAACTTTTTTTTGTTACTCATGTTATTCACTTAATTTTTAATTAAAATAATTCTCCTTTCCGAAGGCCGGAAATACCACGATACCGCGGTGAGGATTAATAGCAACAATGAAGGTAATATTGTATTGATCGAATCACCGGCTGCAATATGTGAAAATATCGCTCCCGACATAACAAAGAAAAAACCTGCATAAGCCCATTCCTTTAGTAAAGCAAATTTAGGAATAAGCACTGCTACACTTCCCAATATTTTCCACACACCCAGTATCGTTAGAAGATAAACAGGATAACCCAAATGTTTAATCATATCAGCGCCACCCTGGCCTTCTTTCCCTTTAAATAATTGTACCGCCGCCGTGGATATCATGCCTAATGCAAGCCAAATGGTAGCGATCCAATAGATAATTTTACCTGCCTTGCCGGCAGTTACGTCTCCCGTTGTCATAATGTGTTATTTTAATTTACCCATGATGTTTTCGATTCGGTTATGTGCCATATTTATGCCCTGTGCAAAAGGCAACTTCAACATTTGGTCTCTCACCGCAACAGACTCATATATTACGTGCATGTTGAGTTTGCTGGTGTCTTCGGTAAGTTTTTCAAATTCATACACCTCAAGCTGAACGCCAAAAGGCGTATTCTCCATTTCAAAGGTGCGTGTGATTTTCCGGTTGGGGATAAACTCGTGAATTACTCCATTGAACCGGTGTTTGTTTCCTTTAGGATCTGTTGTTTCAAACTGGTAACTGCCGTGCCTTTTACTTTCAAGTTTCAGCACTTTTGTTCCCATCCATTGCTCAACAAACTCCGCTTCTTGGTAGGCCTTAAATAATAATTCCAATGGCAAATCAAATTCTCTTGTAATTACTAATTCCTGTTTGCCGTCTTCGGCATTGATCTTTGTTTTTTGTTCCATACTATTTTATTTATCACCCTGAGCGCAGTCGAAGGGCTATTTTTTTGCTTTGTATTTCTTCATTACGCTTTCTAATTTATTGAACCTATCGTCCCACATTTTGCGGAAGGGTTCAATAAAGTCGGCTACTTCTTTCATTTTTTTTGCATTGATGTGATAGGTAATTTCTCTGCCGTTTTGCTCTTGTTCAAGCAACGCACACTCGGTGAGTATTTGCAGGTGTTTTGAAACCGTAGGCCTTGCCGTGTCGAAGTTAGAGGCTATTGCACCGGCCGTCATCGATTGCGAGGCTACCAATAGAAGTATGGCTCTTCTTGTAGGATCTGCAATGGCCTGGAATACGTCTCGTCTTAGATTCATTGTGTAGCTATTTGACTACAAATATAAATGTAGCTATTTAACTACGCAAATTTTTTTTACGATTTTTTTTCAAAGCATGAAATGTGTGGAAGATTGTAGGGGTTAGTTTGAATCCATAAAATTGCTGCTTATAATATAGCTTTGTGAAGGTGAAAAATTGAATTTATTTTTATTATGTTACAAAATACAATTCGCGATATGGCCGACTTGGTAAAGGATATACGTATACCTGGCGCAGACAAGCAATTACAAGTCTTATGTCTTCGGTGTATTCATCAAAACCATAGCCTTTCCTGTTGTCTTTATAAGGGTTTTAATCTGTCTCCCCCGCGACGTTGAGTTGTTCTATATCACTTTCCGATAAA
>JBBSBD010000274.1:0-8089 GCA_038251675.1 Chitinophagales bacterium
GGAAGAAACATCACCTCGCGTGGTTTCATCTTTACGTCGAGCCTGCTTCCTAATAGAATATCAATGCCCAGTTTACTCCATTGTTTATCATTATAATCAAGGTATTTATAAATGAGATCGCGAAAAGTTGCCGTTTCGTGTAGTACCTGCGGAAATTGAACCTGGCCTCCTGTGCCTTTCTCTATGAGATCACGCAGCCTTGTGGTACAGTTATCAAATGTAAAATCATATTTATAGTACCTGTTTTGGGGCATCAGGTTTGTCTGCAGCAGCAGGAGCATATTGTATTTTTCAGCACAGGTTAAATTTAAAACCTGTTCAGTAATACCCCTGTTCTCATATTGATAAGAATATAGAAAAGAATCAAAATCATCTGTTGATACATAGAATGTAAGCTTGCCCCTTATAAATTTTGTGTAAAATCCTGGCTCTTTAAAGTTAAAGGTACCATAGTTATAAACTATATCACTGTGACCAACAGCATCGGTTATTCGAATAGCGCTATGCCCAAAAGTGCTGTACAAATCTTCACCAGGTGTACATGTCAACAAGCTTATGCGGAGGTTGCAGGAATCAGGTTGCGAAAATCCTTTTGTGGAAAAAAGAAATATACATGCTACAAAAAGTATGGCAATCTTATTTTTTAAAAGCTTCATTAGTAGAAGGTATCAAGAATCAAGAATCAAGTATTACCCTTACCTGCTGTAATTTGGCGCCTCTCTTGTAATTTCAATATCATGTGCATGGCTTTCACGCATCCCGGCATTTGTTATTTTAATAAATGTTGCTTTTTGCAACGAAGAGATATCCTTTGCACCGCAATATCCCATGCCTGCACGTAAACCACCGGTAAACTGGTGAACCACTTCGGAAAGAAATCCCTTATAAGCCACACGGCCTTCTATGCCTTCAGGTACGAATTTTTTAGTTTGCTCTTCACCATTCTGGAAGTAGCGGTCACTGCTACCCTGTGCCATAGCGCCTAATGAACCCATGCCGCGGTATTGCTTGAATTTTCTCCCTTCATAAATAATGGTTTCACCAGGACTCTCTTCTGTTCCTGCAAAAACGCCACCCATCATTACACAACTGGCGCCGGCGGCTATCGCTTTTACCATGTCTCCCGTATAGCGGATGCCACCATCGGCAATAATGCCTATATTTTTATTCTTTAAAGCTGCAGCAACTTCCATAAGTGCAGATATTTGAGGTACACCTGCACCGGCAACAATCCGTGTTGTACAAATCGATCCCGGACCTATTCCTACTTTCACTGCATCTGCTCCGTTTTCTGCCAATGCCTTTGCTCCCGCTGCTGTCGCGATGTTGCCTGCGATAACAATAATGTCTTTAAAATCTTTCTTTGCTTTTTTAAGTGCATCTATAACTCCTTTATGGTGCCCATGAGCACTATCAAGGCATATTACGTCAACGCCTACCTGTTGCAGCGCATAGATCCTGTCGCTGATGTCTTTAGTAATTCCAACACCTGCGCCTACCAATAATCTTCCGAAAGAATCCTTAGCGGAATTTGGATGATTATGCACCTGCAGGATATCCCTGTAAGTTATCAGGCCTTTTAAAATGCCGGACTTACTTACTACCGGTAGCTTTTCGATTTTGTAACTCCTGAGGATGGATTGCGCTTTCTTTAAGTCAGTTCCTTCGGGTGCGGTGACCAGGTTTTCCTTTGTCATCACCTCGCTTACCTTCCGCTTGTTGTCATCTTCAAATCTTAAGTCGCGATTGGTTAAAATGCCGACAAGCTTTCCTTTATTATCTACAATAGGAATGCCCCCGATCTTATTCTCTCTCATAAGTTGCAACGCATCGCCGATAGTGGCATCTACCAGTAGCGTTACGGGGTCGAGTATAAGACCGCTCTCACTTCTTTTAACTTTGCGCACTTGTGCTGCCTGCGCTTCGATGCTCATGTTTTTATGAAGAATACCAAGACCTCCTTCACGAGCAAGCGCAATCGCCAGTGATGCTTCCGTGACAGTATCCATCGCGGCGCTCAGCATAGGAATGTTGAGTGAAATTGATTTGGTGAGAGTCGTTTTCGTATTTACCTCGCGCGGTAATACCTCACCGTATGCTGGCATTAAAAGCACATCATCATACGTTAATCCTTCTCCGAAAAACTTTTTTGAAACTGTAGTTGGGTTATTTAGTGTAGCCATGTGCAAAGATAATGCCCCGTCACCTAAAGGGAAAATAAAAATAATTCTCTCCTAAAAGAAATATACATTCAGAAAATATTTCAGGGGCTTAGCTTATATACTTTGCCTGGTAAAGAAGTTACCACATTTTGCATTTCCAGCATCAGCAAAGCTGCGGCAACCTTGCTGCTGTTGAGCTTACTTTTAAAATATAGTTCGTCAATGTGTACCTGGTCCTGTGTTTGAAGAATCTCCACGATTATTTTTTCGTCTGGTGTAAGCTCGATAAATAATTCCTTTTGTTTTTTTGGAGACACCTTTTTTGTTTGTACCCAGCCCATATTTTCAAGGAGATCATTGGCCGATGTAATAAGTGCAGCTTTGTTATTTTTTATAAGATAGTTACATCCTTCACTTTTTACATCATGTACTCGTCCTGGAAAAGCAAACACATCTTTATTGTAACCGTTGCCAAGCTCCGCGGTTATAAGTGAGCCCCCTTTTATTCCTGTTTCAATAACGACTACTGCATCACTTATACCTGCAACGATCCTGTTTCTTGAAGGAAAATTCTGGCGGTCTGGTTTTGAATTACTCCGGAATTCAGTAAGGAGCCCGCCCTGTGCAGACATTTGTTTTGCCAAAGAGCCATTTTGTGATGGATAGATCATATCGAGGCCGTGCGCCAACACACCGATCGTCTGTAAATTATTTTTTAAAGAAGCTTTGTGGGCAATACTATCAATACCAAAAGCAAGGCCGCTTACTATCAGTACATTTTCCGCGGCGAGTTCCTCAATGAATTTTTCGCAAATAGTTTTACCATATTCGCTATTGTTCCTCGTACCAACTATGGCTACAATCCTGGAAGTATTTAAATCCGCGTTTCCCTTGTAGTATAGCATTGCAGGGCTGTCATAGCAATTTAATAATCGTTGGGGATAATTTGCAGCGGTTATAAAAAGAGGCGTTATTTTATATTTTTCAATAAAAATAATTTCCTTTTCAGCCTTGTCAAAATCATGAAAATTTTTAATGGAGTTTGCCCGAACGGTACCAATGCCTTCAAGTGCATCGAGTTGTTTTTTGGGAGCATCAAATATTGCTTTGGCATCTCCAAAATGATTCACCAAAGCCTTTGCATGCACATCGCCAATGTTTGGTATAAGGGTTAATGCTATTTGGTATAGAAGGTCTTTTGACAAGCAGTAAAGATATGAGAAAGAAGATTTAGAGTTATCGAACTTCTTAATATTTACAAATTAGGTCACATAAGTTTTTGTCTAATGAGGGAAGGCGCGGTACAGTTTCATCGTCCTATTCGAAGTTTTAAAATACAATTTTTCATTTGTGTTGAATAGAATAGCCCGCCCTGAGCCTGTCGAAGGGTCGAAGGGTAGAAGGGTAGAAGGGTCAGTTACTCACCACCCGCAGCTCTGTCCGCCGGTTCCTGGCCCTTCCTTCTTCCGTACTATTATCGGCTATGGGATTTGCTTCGCCGTATCCTTTAAAGGTCAATCTTTCATTGTTCACTCTTTTATTCAAGAGGTAATTTACCACTGCCACTGCACGCCCGGTTGAGAGCTTTAGATTATCAGCAGGCTTGCCTACATTATCGGTATAACCGCTTATCTGTATTTTTAGATTTGGGTTTTCATTTAATAACCTCACCACATTATCAAGCTCTGTAATTGATTCAGGATTCAGTTCTGTTTTTTTAGTTTCAAAAAATACATTTTTTAAAACGATGCGTGCATTCGCTTCAATGGGCTGTAACGGAATATCAACCTGGAAAATTGAATCACTTGACGACTCATCAATATTATAATTTTCAGAATAAAAAAGATAGCCTTTGCGCTTCACGTTAAAAGCATAATCCTTACCCACAGGAAGGGTGACAAGATAATTTCCCTCTTCATCCGTTTGGAGTTTGCTTATCATCTCTCTTGTTTTTACATCTACCAGTTCAACGGATGAGGGCAAGCCATCCCTTGTTTTATTGTCAAAAACTCTGCCTTTCACCCACAACGTTTTCAAGGGCCTTACATCTTTTCTTAATTCAAATGTGTAAATGTCGAGTCCTCCCTTGGTATCGCTGCGGTCACTGGAATAGTAGGCGGTTTTACCATCAGATGCTACCACAAGAGAACCTTCATCATCAATCGTATTTACGGGGTAGCCCAGGTTTTCAGGCTTGCTCCACTTACCATCGGCAGTTTTCCTGGTAACAAAAATATCCGGCTTCTCACTATAGCCGGGGAGTCCGCTGGAATTAAAATATAATGTACGATTGTCTGAGTGTATAAAAGGGGTGCTTTCATCGCCCGGGGTATTTATTTCAGGGCCGAGATTAAGGGGCTCCTGCCATGTACCATCTTCATTTCGATGACATACCCAAATGTCTTTGCCGCCGAATCCACCGGGAACGTTACTGCTGAAATAAAGATCTTTTTTATCAGGCGATAGTGAAGGCGTTGACTCCCAGAATTCAGAATTTACATTCCGCCCTAAATTCTTTGGCTCACTCCAGCCGTTTTTAGTGAGATAAGAAATATAAAGATCGCAACTGCCGAGGCCTTCCGGGAAATTGCAACCCGTAAAAATAAGCCAGGTTCCATCCTGTGAAATATTCTGCGCACCTTCATTAAAGGTTGATGAATTGATATTGCCAGGCAGTGGATAAGCTTTTCCCCATTGGCCATTTATTTTATCGCTTTCGTAAAAGTCCTCATTCCTGTCTATCCGTTTTGTGAAAATCATTTTATCTCCATCAATAGGGAGCGATGGAAAATATTCAAGGTCGGCGGTATTAATGCTGTCACCTAAATTTATGGGGTTAAAAACATAGTCTTTTTCGGGATGAGCTTTTGCATAATCTATTGCAAATTCGTATGTCTTCTGTCTGAATTCTCCTGCTTTAATGCTTCGTTCATTTAATTTAGGATTTAAAAGGAAAGTATTTACCGCTTTAAGCGCATCATCAAACCTGCCACAGCCTGCCAGGTCAATGGAATAGGGTAACAAATAATAATTGCTGTAAACAGAATCGAGTGCGAAGGCTTTTTCAAAATTGGAAACCGCAAGTGCATAGTTTTTTACACTGGCGTTTATTCCTGCCAGTGAGAGGTATGCATCCACAAACTTCGGTTCCATTTTCAATGCCTCGTTCATCATTTTCTCTGCTGTTACATAATCCCCGCTTTGCGCTTTATTGTTGGCCAGGTTATAAACGGTGCTTGCATTATGGTCTATCTTTTCGGGATCGTACCATTGGGCATTAGAAATGTACGAGATGATGAGAAGGAGAATTATGTACGATGCACGACGTGCGATGTGTGACGTTCTAAAAAACTTAGGTATCAAAATTGGGTTTTTATTTTAGGATAAATAAAAGTAGTAAGAATTTTCCTGCAAATTCTGTAACGCATTGTTAAGCCCGGTATTGCCGCATAGGACTAAAAGATGATATCCCGCATTTTCTTCATAAGGCATAGCTATAAGAACCGGCCTTGCACTTCCATAGAGATATTAGTGTCAACAAGATCATAATGCTGGCTGCCCGAGGACAATAGATTAACCTCGCATGTATGCGTATCGTACATCACACATCGTACATTCCTCTATGGAACATTAATATATTTGTGAATCTGCAGAGAAAGCTGCCATTGAGGATGGGCTTTTATATAATCTATTATAAGTGGAGTTACCATGTCTGCCTTATCCCATTCCGGCTGAAGATATAATTTACACTCCGGCGAAACCAAACCGGCATATTTCTCCGCCCAGCTAAAATCAGATTTATTGAATACGACAACTTTAAGCTCGTCGGCCTTTCTTAATATGCCCGGTAACGGCGGCTTGAATTTTTTTGGAGAAAGGCAAATCCAGTCCCATGATCCTGTCAACGGATGCGAGCCTGAAGTTTCTATGTTGGTAGAAAAGCCTTCAAGTTTCAAAGCTGCTGTAAGACTTTCCAGGTTATGCATGGTGGGCTCGCCGCCGGTTATAACGGCCAACCTGCAAGGCTCGTTTTTCGCGCCATATACAATTTGTTCAATACTTTGATTGGGATATAATTCTTTATCCCAGCTTTCTTTTACATCGCACCATACACAGCCGACATCACAACCAGCAAGCCTTATGAAATACGCCGCCTTCCCCTGGTGAAATCCTTCACCCTGTAATGTATAGAAAGACTCCATTACCGGAAGAAGTGTTTTTGTATAAGTATTTTTTTCTAAGATCATATTCAGGTATCAGTATCAAGTATCAAGTATCAGGTATCAAGTATCGAGAATCAAGTATCAAGTCAATGTCATTCAGAGCTTGTCGAAGAATGAGTTTGTCGAAGACACACACGCCTTATACGTATTCATCAACAGCGCCGCAATGGTCATTAGCCCCACGCCTCCGGGTACGGGGCTTATATAAGAAGTCTTTTCAGAAACATTCTTAAAATCTACATCCCCCACTAATCCAAACCCGCTTTTTTTTGTTTCATCCTTTACACGGTTGATACCCACATCAATGATTACAGCACCGTGTTTCACCATGTCTTCCGTCACAAAGTGAGGCTTGCCAATTGCTGCAATAATGATATCAGCCTCTTTACAAAGTTCCTTAATATTTTTTGTGCGGGAATGGCAAAGCGTGACAGTTGCATTTCCCGCATCATTATTTCGTGATAATAAAATACTGATAGGGGTGCCCACTATATTACTCCTGCCTATTACCACCACACTTTTGCCACTCGTTTCAATGCCATAGTGTTTCAGCAGTAACAGGATGCCATAAGGCGTAGCGGAAATAAACGAAGGAAACCCCAGTGCCATCTTTCCAACATTCACCGGGTGAAAACCATCTACATCTTTTTCCGGCGAGATGGCATAGATCAATTTTTCTTCGGAAATATGCTTCGGCAACGGAAGTTGTACCAATATGCCATCAATATCCGTATCATCATTCAGTGCCCCAACTTTTGCAAGAAGTTCCTCTTCTGAAATGAATTCTTCAAAACGGACTAACGTAGAAGTCATTCCTATTTCGTTACAATTTTTTACTTTGGAAGCAACGTAGGTTTCACTCGCAGGGTTATTACCTACCAGCACAGCAACAAGGTGCGGTACTTTCTTCTTCTGTTCCTGTAATGTAGAAATTTTTGCTTTCAGATTTTCCTTTATGGCCTGCGATGCCACCTTTCCATCCAGTATTTGCATGGGACAAAATTAAACCCCTGTATTCATTTATCATTAATTTTTCGCGATCTGCCGGAAACTTAATTTTAATCTCTATATTTATTTCTACACTAAAATGCTGCTATTGAGAAAAATTTACCTTTTCTTCCTGTTCGTATTGTGCAACATTTGTGTGAATGCACAAGCACTCCGAAGACCCCTCGGTGCGCCTTATATCGGCCTCGGTGCATACAGTATAAATCATGTGGACGCATTTTCATTTACCGGGAACCAGGCATCGCTTGCGCAAATGAAAAACCCGGCTATTGGTGTTTATGGAGAAAGAAGATTTCTCCTTGCCGAGACAAATATGTATTCCGCGGTGGCTGTATTACCTACAAAACAAGGAAACTTTGGATTCCAGGCAGACTACTTTGGGTTTAAAAATTATAATGAATCCCAATTGGGCATTGCTTATGCCCGATCTCTCGGCAGCAAACTTGATATTGGGGTTAAATTCAATTATTATTCTTACAGGATCCCGGGCTACGAAAGTTCTTCGGCTGTCAATTTCGAAATAGGGGCGATTGCCCACCTTACAGATCAGTTGCACGCAGGCATTCATTTTTATAACCCCGTTGGAGGCACCTTGAGTAAAACCAATAATGAAAAACTTGGCTCCATTTATAAATTCGGATTGGGCTATGAGCCTTCGAAAAGTTTTTTAATAAGCGTGGAAATTGTAAAGCAGGA
>JBBSBD010000275.1:0-8052 GCA_038251675.1 Chitinophagales bacterium
TAAAGAAGATCATACAAGCTGAATTTTGCATTTCTTACGTCATTGAATAATGGCCTCACTCTATCCAGATTTGCTTTACGCAATTGCTGGTATTGATCCAGTTGTTCTTTTGTAAAACCAACATCTTTTTGTAGTGCTTTTGAAAAACGTCCTTGCTCTGCAGTAGATGAACTTTTACTATCTGGTTCATTAAGAAACAGGAAAAAGACCAGCATCGCAATGTTAGTTATTAGCAGGAAGATGATAATTGAGATGAGTGACCTGTTTTTTTTGTTGTTATCCATTTGCATTTTTATTTTTCCAGTTCATACAGCCCTGTAGTCACCTGGTTGTACTCATCTACAGCAGCAACGTCGCTGCCCGTTTGTCCATACGATTGTTGTGAATTAATAGCGTTAACTATCACCGCAAGGTTAATCATTATTACAAGGCATATACAGGCAAAAGCAATAGCCGGCCTTGCAAAAAAAGATGACATTTTATTCCATACATTTTTTTCATTCAACATCCTTGCTTCAAGCCTCGTAAAAAAATAGGGAGGTGGAGATGCCTTAGAAATATTGTCGATGCTATGCAAAGCATCTTCAACTTTTTTGTCAATAAAATTTTCCTCCATTTTCATACTTTTTTAGACGTTATTTTAAATCAAAACCTGCGATATCACGGTTGTCTTAATCACTGTATTTTACATAATAATTTTTTAAAATCTTCTTCAATTTATCTTTTGCCCTTTGCAACAATGCATCTACCGCTGCTTCACTCAGGTTAAGCACTTCAGCTATTTCTTTATAGCTTAAGTTTTCCATTTTACTTAGTACGAAGGCAGTTTTTTGGTTTGGCAGCAGTTGATCAATAGCATTGAAAAGAACTGCAGCATTTTCCTTATTTTCAAGATGTACGCCAGGGTGAAAAAAGTCTGGCGGATCTATTACCTGTTCGTCATTTTTACCATAGAGACTTTGAATGAAAGCAAATCGTTTTTTTCTTTTTTTCTTCCTTATGTGATCGGTTGTTTTTGTAATAGTGATGCGATACAACCATGTTGAAAATTTCGACTCCCCTTTGAATGACGATATAGATTCAAATACCTGTATAAATACTTCCTGCGCGACATCTTCTGCATCTTCAATATTTTGAAGGATACCCAAAGCCGTATTATATACCATTTCCTGCCAGGTATCAACTAATGTTTTAAAAGCAATCCTATCCTTTTTTTTTACCAGTTCTATCAGTTCCTGTTCATTCAAAGTACAATAATTTATGCTAATTTAAAACCCATCGAAGTTTCTTCTCCTGTCCATTGGGTTAGGCGCCTGAGAACTGGCTTTGCCGCTTCCAAAGTTCTTTAATTTGTAGGAAAACGTTAGCATAAAATATTGTTGCAACACCTGGTTATTTACATCTTGTATATAAGAAGCAGTTACATTTCGGGTAATGCTTCTGTTTTGTTTTAAAAGATCAAATACAGAAAGTTTCAATTCACCCGCTTGGTTTTTTAAGAATTTTTGCCCAATCGCCATATTCCAAAGCCAATAGTTTGTATTATTCGCTCCCGTCAGCCCACTGTAATAAAGGTTGGTTAAATCATTTTGAAAAAACTGGCCTTTTTTGGTGAGCAGGTTCGCACTGAAACCTGCGGTTTGGGTAAAATAATTATTGTTCAATGCAGGCTCAATAGAATTTTTTACGGTATTAATATTTGCTGAATAACTGAAGTTGAAATCTATATACTGGCTGATGTTACTTGATAATACAGCGCCAAGGTTGTAACTATAAGTTCTGGATATATTTTCAATATTGTTGAGCAGCCCGGGAAGTTTCGCGTAGCTCACTCCAGTATTGAAGTTGAGGTTCGATTTTATAAATTTTAACGGCATCGCATAAGTAAAAAAAGACCTCGCACTTAAGTAACCATTGAGGTTAACCGGCTTGGAGATCTGCGAACCTTTAAAAAGCGTAACCGAATTAGTTAACACTGAGTCTTTGGTGGCAGTGTAGGTTGCGTTGGCTACATAGTCATTCACAGTTTGAATAAAAATGTTTGCAAAGAAACTTTGTGCTTTTGGTGTATTGGTATAGTTGTATCGTACAATCAGGTTATTGGAATACTGCTGTTGTAAATCAGGGTTACCGGTTGTATAGAAAAATTGATTCGAGTTGTTAATTACGTTTTGCAGTTGCGTAACCGATGGCGGGCTCACCCTGGATCGAAAAATAACCCGAAGGTTGCTTTTTGAATCTAATTTAAATCTTGCAAAGACATTACCAAGAAAATTACTGTAGCTATTATCTATGTGCGAAACCTGGGGGAAAACCTGGTCACTTTTCAATTCGCTGTATTGGTAAGAAATTCCTGCCGAGATCATATTGTTTCTATCTCCGTGCCGAAAAGTAATTCCTGTATTTTGGGTATTGTAGGTATTATTAAATTTATTGCTAAGGCTGGTATCCAACAAAGAATATTTTGTGGTCCCATTATCATAATTAAAAGTTTCCTGATCAGCATTATTATTTGAAAAAGTAGGATTATAATTTACCTGTATCTGACCCTTTTTTCCAACAGGCTCTGTATATACCAAATTCACACTATATTGATTGTTGTGATTTTTTTGGTTAGACAATTGTTGCAAAGAGTCTGTAATTACTGTGGCAGATTTAAAGTAGGTGTTTACCGCGGTTAAATAATTATCCCCTAGCTTATCACTAAAGTTATTACTTATACCAACTGAAATGCTACGTCCCCGCTTAGGAAATGCATGCCTGAACAATACCTGGTTACTTAAACTATTTCCATGAAAATTGCTGGTGATATCGTTGTCCGTCTCACTGATTTTGTTTTGCCTGTTTACATCAAGATAATTGATGCCGCTAACAAAATTGACGGAGTTATTGGTTTGAAAATTTAAATTGGATGTTACTAAAATGCTATTATTGGAATCTATTTTATAAGTAAGCCGGAAGTTTACCCGGTTGTTATAATTTTTATTATCCGATTGTGCGTTTTCATCATAATAGTTGCTGCTATCTTTTGTTATTATATTTTGCTGGTTAAGTGTTTGATTGTTTGAAGTGTTGCTGTTATTAAAAAAATAGCTTCCGGTTACATCTACTTTTTTGCCCCATGCATCGCTATAATTAATACCGAAGGCATTTGTTTTAGCAATTCCATTTTGTTGCCCTATTGTAAAATTATCACTCCCGCCGCCACCCCTGTAACCGCCGCCACCGCGATTGCCACCACCGCCACGGCCGCCCGTACTTGTAACACCCAATAAATCTTGTGAGGAAAAATTCTGCTGATTTACATTATTCACTAAACCAATAAGTGAAATCCTTCTTGCATTATTAAAGAAACTTACATTTCCACCGGCACTATAGCGACCGTCCGTACCATATCCTGCATATACGCGGCCGAAGTTACCATTGCGCATATTTGACTTGGTAACAATATTTATAGCTTTCGTTGTGTTGCCATCATCAAAGCCTGTGAGCTGTGCCTGGTCGCTTAATTTATCAAACACTTGTATTTTATCAATAACTTCTGCGGGCAAATTTCGTAATGTGGCGGTAGCATCATCTCCAAAAAAATCGCGTCCATCTACAGTCACTTTTTTTACCGTTTCACCCATTGCAGTAACCGCCCCTGTACTTTTATCAACCGTAATACCAGGCATTTTTTTTATAAGGTCTTCACTTGTAGCATCTGGGTTCACTTTGTATTGGCCGGCGCCAAATTCCATCGTATCATTCTTCTGCTTCATAGCAGGAGGTGCACCACTAACCACTACTGTTGCCAGTGTCTTTGCGCCTTTGGTAACAGAGATGATCCCGAGGTTCTCTTCACCCGGGCCTATAGTAATGACTTTTGCGTAAGCATCATAACCAATTGAAGTGACGGTTAAAGTGTAGTCGCCTTGTGGTACCTGGTTAAAAGTAAAAATTCCTTTTGCATCAGAGACAGAAGTAAAGCCCGAAGAAGCAGAATCTGCTGATGAAAGCTGCACGGTTGCATTTGAAAGAGGTGTTTTTTCAGAAGCATCCTGCAATGTGCCCGATACGGTTTGTGCATGTATCTCTGAACAAGAAACCGCGATTATAAAAAAGCTTAATAAAATTCTGCCCATAATGATCATTTATTAAACCATTTGACGTCATTCCACCATAAAACCTTTGTATGCCCTATAAATCTATTTTTTCGCAAAAAGATGTAGTTCGTGCAACTGGTAGCAAACGGAAAGTTCCCGGTTTTTTATTTCATTAACATTACTAAAAGGCATTTCTATTATCTTGCACTTCCAAAAAACAAAAATTAATATGGAATATAATAAGATTGTTTCCGTTACGGGCCTTTCCGGTTTATTTGAATTGCTTTCTTCAAAGTCAGATGGAGCGGTAGTTCGTTCGCTGGACGATAAGGCTACAAAATTTGTAAGCAGCCGCCAGCACAATTTTTCGCACCTGGAAAGTATTGAGGTATTTACCACTAAGGATAATACTAACCTGGCGGAACTATTTACAGCTATGAAAAAAAGCAAAGAAAAAATTCCTGATGCTGCCTCGGATAACAAAGCGCTAAAAGCTTATTTCGAAAAAGTATACCCTGATATGGATTTTGAAAGGGTGTATGTAAGCGATATGAAAAAAATGGTTAAATGGTTTCAGATCATTCAAAAAAATGATATTGAGATCAAAGTAAAATCTGCTGATGAAGGAGATGACATTGCTGAAAGCACCAAGCCGCCAAAGCCTGTGCAAACAGCTCATGTAAAAGATATGAAACCTCAAAAAAGCGCTACACGAAAAATTGAAAGCAGGGGAGTGAAATAATATAGAGAGAATCTTTCACAATTTCAAACTGGCAAGTTCATAAGATTATGCTTGATTTAGAATCTAAATGAGTTGAGACCGATAAAATATAAATGAATGATCGAAGCACCCGCCGATATAAAGAAAATAGAAAGAAAATATATTCCTGAAAATTTAAGTGTTGAAAATTGGGAGACTATAAAGCCCTACTTCAAAGAGCTTTTGGAAAGAGAAATCAATTCAAAAAGTGATCTTGAGAAGTGGCTGGCAGATATGAATGAACTTGATGCAATCATCAATGAAGATTTTAGCTGGCGCCAAATCCGGATGACTTGCGATACAACTGATAAAAAATTTGAGGATTCATTCAACTTTTTTTGCATGGAGATTCATCCCAAAATTCAGCCTTATGCAGATGCACTTAATAAAAAGCTGGTTAACTCTTCATTTACAAAAGAACTTGACGCCGATACCTATTTTACCTATCTGCGCAGTGTAAAAAAGAATATTGATCTCTTCAGGGAAGATAATATTCAGCTACAAGCCGAACTTGCAGTTTTGGCTCAAAAGTATGGAGCAATAACAGGTAAAATGGCCGTGGAAGTTAATGGTAAAGATTATACGTTGCAACAGGCCGCAAAGTTTCTCGAAAGCCACGACAGGGATTTAAGAGAAGAAGTTTACAGAAAAATAAATGAAAGAAGGTTGCAGGATAAAGATGAATTGAACAGCCTGTTTTCGGTATTGATAGAAAAGCGGCAGCAGGTTGCTAAAAATGCCGGTTTTGAAAACTACCGGGATTATAAATTTAAAGAACTTGGCCGGTTTGATTATACAAAAGAAGATTGTTTTCACTTCCACGATTCTGTAAAGCAACATGTGTTGCCATTGGTAAATAAAATTTACGCCAATAAAAAAGCAAAGCTCGGCCTCGATGATCTCAGACCGTGGGATGTAGAAGCTGAGCCAAAAGGTACCAAAGCGTTAACTCCTTTTACTACAGGGAGCGAACTGCTCGGGAAATCAATTGAATGTTTTACACAGATACGCCCTTTTTTTGGCGAATGCCTTAAGCAAATGAATGTAATGAAACACCTTGACCTTGAGAGCAGGCAGGGCAAGGCGCCCGGAGGTTATAACTGCCCTCTTGCTGAAAGTGGTGCTCCATTTATCTTTATGAATGCAGCCGGGCAAATGCACGATGTAACAACAATGGTTCATGAAGGGGGGCATGCAGTTCATTCCTTTCTTACGCATAAACTTTCTTTAAATGCATTCAAAGAATATCCAATGGAAATTGCAGAAGTCGCAAGTATGGCGATGGAACTTTTCAGTATGGATCACTGGGATGTTTTTTTTGAAAACAAAGATGATCTCCGCAGAGCTAAAGAACACCAGCTCGAAAGGACTATTACTATTTTCCCCTGGATAGCTGTTGTTGATAAATTTCAACATTGGCTTTACGAAAACCCAAAACACAGCGTAGAAGAAAGAACTGAACAATGGGTTGCAATATTGAATAGTTTTTCTGATGATGTAATAAATTATGCAGGACTTGAAAAATATCGGGAAACCGGTTGGCAAAAACAACTGCATTTATTCGAGGTGCCTTTTTATTATATTGAATATGGCATCGCACAGTTAGGCGCTATTGGAATGTGGATGCAATACAAAAAGAATCCTGAGCAGGCGCTGGATAATTACATGAAAGCGCTAAGCCTTGGGGGCACAAAAACATTGCCTGAACTATATAAGGCGGCAGGGCTTTCATTCGATTTTTCTGCGGAAAATATAAAAGCACTTATGGACTTTGTAAATGATGAGATGGAAAAAATAAAGGAACAGAAATAGATTTTCATTCGTTCATAAAAATTGTTCCGTTCCTAAATGGATATAATATTTTATCCATTGTTCCGCACGGTATTACTTCAAATAATAATTTAGTTTCTTTGCGCAAAGTTTATTGTGTATGTGGAAACGCCTTGCGACGTTTGTTCTTGAAAAAAAGTTCTCCCTGTTAATTGCATTGCTGGCTGTTACGATTGTCATGGCTTTCTTTGCAAGTAAAATAAAACTCAGCTATGAGTTTTCAAAAGCCATCCCGGTTGATAATCCAAAATATAAAGATTATCTCGAATTCAAAAAGAAATTTGGAGATGACGGGAACTTGCTTGTAATAGGGGTTCAGACAGATAATTTTTTCTCGCTTAATTATTTTGCGGCATACCAGGAGCTAAATGCGAACCTTAAAAAAGTACCTTATGTTGAAGATGTATTAAGCGTTTCGAATGCAGTGGATCTTTTAAAAGACACGGCATCTCAAAAACTGAATGCGATTTCTATTTTCCCCGCAGGGATTAGTTCACAGATTGCTCTCGATAGTGAGAGGGCGCTGTTTTACACACTACCATTTTATAAAACACTTCTTTATAACCCGGCAACAAAAAGTTATTTATCAGCAGTACGCATCAACAAAGACGTGCTGAATTCGCCTGGACGAACAAAAGTCATTAATAACATACTTAAAATAACAGATGCTTATACGGCGAAAACAAATATTCCTTCACATATAAGCGGTTTGCCATTAATACGCACCCAGATTGCAGACAGGATTGCCAAAGAAATGAAGTGGTTTATCATAGGATCGCTTGCCCTTTCGGCATTGATTTTATTATTGATGTTTCGCTCGATTAGCACCATGGTTTTATCGCTTCTTGTTGTAATCATCGGTGTAATATGGAGTATTGGTATCACTTATCTTTTTGGTTATAAAATAACATTGCTTACGGCATTGATTCCTCCGCTGGTGGTCGTTATTGGTATTCCAAATTGTATTTATTTTTTAAATAAATATCACTCTACTTACAAAAAGACAGGAGATAAAAAGCAGTCGCTTATTGACATGGTGAGTAAGATGGGTGTGGTGACGCTGTTCTGTAATTTGACGGCAGCTATAGGCTTTGCCGTATTTGCATTGACGAAAAGCGCAATTTTGAAGGAGTTCGGTGAAGTTGCAGGCTTAAGCATTATGCTCATTTTTGTAATATCATTCATATTGCTACCCTCGGCTTTAAGCATTATGCCTGTGCCGGATAAGCGCCAATTAAATTATCTTGATGTAAAATTTTTTACAAACCTGTTATTAAGAATTGAGAAAGGGGTACTCCATCATAAGTGGATCGTTTACGGGACTACGCTATTGGTTATTATTTTTTCAATTGCGGGAATTTTCAAATTGAAAACAGA
>JBBSBD010000276.1:0-8045 GCA_038251675.1 Chitinophagales bacterium
CATTATTAATGGCATTGAATACTTCTTTTGGAGATTGGTCTAACAAGATGGTTGTTGTAAAATCTTTCCCGTCCATAGTTTCTGTTTTATTTTTATTGAATGATTTTGATTTAATTGTTGAATTATTCGGGCTGCCTGTGAATTACTACTTTATGGAATTAAAATTGTCACTAAGCCGCCAACAAGAATTGCGCTCCAGCTATTATCTTTTCCTGCCTGTTTTGATTTTCCTCTACTGCCTTTTCATTTCTCCCTGCTACCAATCCTGAACATTGTTGATAACATGGGAAACTCCCGTTAATGATTTATGTACCAGTACTGAACTTGTGAAATCTTTTTCCTGTTTTATCTTATTTATTTTTTTGGCAATCCCCATTTTTCCACCAGCTCGGCATTCAGCCCGCCTTCTTTAGGATTGGGTTTCCCTTTACCTGTGGTAATCAAACTTTTCAAACTTCCGTTGATGTAGCTGGACCAGGCATCTTCACACACTTTGTAACATTCATACACAGGCACCAATCCTTCATGAGTGAATTTCACTTTTGTTTTATCACCCTCTTTTGAAATGTCAAAAATCAATTTCGTATTAATCCATTCTGTTTTATCTTTTACAAAATTGAATTGATTGTCTACAACCAGGTACACCAATTTTTCATTGGGAACTTTTTCGATGAGTTTGACTTTACATAAATGCACATCTTTGTAATGATAAAAAAAGTTTTCATTGATTTCGTCAGTCTTGCCTTCTATCTCTTCAGACCACCATACACGGAAATTTTGGATGGCATTGAATGCGGTCCCGGGAGTTTGTTCAACCAAAATAGTCGCTGTATAATCTTTGCTATCCATATTTATATTTTTTGTTTGAATACTGTTTGTTTGATTTTTTTCTTCAGTCACATGGCGTTGGGTTGGATTTGAGGTTTCAAACATCCTCGCAATGCCTGTCCAATTTGTTCATGCATTTGTTAATACTGCAAAGAAACCGACTAAATATTACTTAAGAAGGGGGTTATTTAGACAATATGATGGGTTGTTTTGGACAAACAATAAATATAACTTTGCAGAAAAAGATATGAAACATCTATCGATAATTATACCGGAAGGAGAAAATAACCTGAGCAGTATAACGGGTAGTTACGAAATATTTAATAAAGCTAACCAGTTTTGGAAGGACTGCGGAAGAGATACATTATTTGACATTCAATTGGTGGGTATTAGTGAAAAAATAGATTTTAATGCGGGTTTGTTTTCTGTAAGGCCACACACAAATATTTCGGCTATAACCAAAACCAACCTCATCATCATTCCATCACTAAATCATAATTATGAACTTGCTTTGAAAGGAAATGAATTGCTGATAGATTGGGTAAATCAGCAATATAAAAACGGAGCCGAATTAGCTTCCATTTGCACGGGTACATTTATGCTTGCAGCATCCGGATTACTTGATGGAAAAGTCTGCTCAACACATTGGTCAGTTGCTGAAAATTTCAGAATGATGTTCCCAAAAGTGAATTTACAAACCGATAAATTGATTACGGATGAAAAAGGAATCTATACCAACGGTGGTGCGTATTCTTTTCTGAACCTGATGATTTATCTTATTGAGAAATATTATGACCGGCAAACAGCCATATATTGCTCAAAAGTATTCCAGATAGAAATCGACCGAAATACACAATCTGAATTCTCAATTTTTTCAGGGCAAAAACATCATGATGATACAGTGGTGAGACAGGCCCAGGACTTTATTGAAAAAAATTTAGAGGAAAAAATATCAATAGAGCAATTGTCTGCCAGGTTCGCAGTAGGCCGGAGAAACTTTGACCGAAGATTCATAAAAGCTACCGGAAATACTCCCATAGAATATGCACAAAGAGTGAAAATTGAGTCTGCAAAAAAAGCATTTGAAACCAACCGAAAAACTATTGGCGAAGTGATGTATGAAGTTGGATATTCTGATGTTAAAGCATTTAGGGAGGTTTTTAGAAAAATAACAGGTATGTCACCATTACAGTATAAAGAAAAGTATAATAAGGAAGCAATAAGTTAAAAAAGCATTGGAACACCATTACTGAGGTTTACCATCGGCGGCAAGGAAATCTTTTAGCCGAAAGCGTTAGTAAATCTAAATCTTCTTTGGTTAGTATGATTCTTTCAAATTCGAACTTGGTCATTTTAAAGCCCAAGAAGGGATCTTTTGTCAATCAGCCATAGCGAATACATCCATAAATTCTAAGTCAAGCTTGCTCATTTCAAAATCTTCTGTCCCATATTTCCAGTGGATAAACGAGCGAGCCTGCTTCATGGAAATTTCATAACGCTTCGATGTAGAGCGACATATTACGAATTGACTAATTCAGCAGTTTGGTCATTATGATGTTTAAAAATTTTCAACCTCATCCGAACGCACGAATTATTCACGATTACCTTGTGCTTAAATGAAGACCCTGCTCTTTCCCGAAAAACAGAAAAGCCCTCAAACATTGAGTTTGCAGGCTTTTGATTTCGTTTGAAATGTTTTTCTGTGACCCCATTGGTACAAAACTCGAACTATTTATTGGAAGATTTAAAACTTTTATGCGATTTATTGGCTGCATAAAATGGCTAAAAAGGTAGCTCTTATTAGCTTATGTGTTCCAATATTGACCGGTAAATTCTACTTCGTTTTTTTTATCTAATAATGACTCGCACTCCAGTCATAGTTATTAAATGCATCAACACTTACGTTGCCAATAATATTTATTTGAACATCTATATTGCCGTTCAGCCATATATGAAGGCCATCGATTTTCACAGTCCACCCGAACATCAATTATAAAGGTATCAGGGTTTTTCTTTCATTTTTCAAACACACCTAACTAATTGAGCATAGCCGCCGGTTTTACGAAAAACAACTTTGTTATTTTCCCGAAATAATTCATCGTGAGCATGAACCTGGCAATGCGCATCCGTTGCTTGTAAAATAGAAATGATAAAAGATTTATTGTCAGCAGGTACTTTGCTATCAAATAGCTGGCCCTTTAAATATTCATGCTGTAAATGCTTTCTGAAAAAAAGTTTTCATTGTCGGTTACAAAACGTGTCTTCACGTTTACCAATAATTGTAATAACTAAAATAACCAAACTTAAAAAAAGCAATTATGAAAATGTACAAAGGGACTAAATCAGTTACAATTATTATTATGACTTTTATGATCGTGTTGGGGTCGGCATGTAAAAAAAATGGTTCTGGAAACAATCCGGGAACTTCATCGGTAAGTGTTTATCTCAGCGATGATCCTTCATTAGTTTTTGATAACCTTTTCATCGATATCCAAAAGGTGGAAGTAAAAGCTGAAGACAACTCCGAAGCTGAGAATGAAAGAGAACACGAGGCAGAGCACGATGAAAGTGACAGAAACGGTTCAACCGACGGCGGCTGGATTAGCCTTGACATTAAACCCGGGATATATGACTTACTGAAATTCCGGAATGGAATAGATACAGTTCTTGGAACGGGAAACTTTCCAGTGAATAAAAATCTGAAGAAAATTAGAATAACACTTGGTCAAAATAATCATGGGGTTTTAAACGGAGTAACGGTGCCTCTCGTTATAAGGGACAAGAACAATGTTATTGTGATAAAGCTCGACGAATCTCTTTTATCATCCGGCACAAATGGTTTTCAGCTAAGTGTTGATATCGACGCGAGCCGCTCCGTACAACAGCATGGCAATGAATTTGAATTAAAACCGCAAGCTAACAGCTTCAACCGGGAAAAGTCAGGGGGATTGGAAGGGATAGTGTTACCTGCGGATGCGCATGCGGTGGTTTTTGCAACCAATGGCACGGACACCTCAAGCGCTATACCTGAGAGCGAAGGAGAATTTAAAATAAGAGGATTAAAAGACGGGAATTATTCTTTAATAGTTCACCCTACGGCTAATAATTATCTCGATACTCTTTTGCAGGTGCACGTCTCCGGGACAGAAGATACAAAGGTTCCGGTGATAACCCTTCACAAATAATCATTCTATGGAAACTTTACCTAACAAGGCGAAACTTTTCGTCTTGTTAGGTAATTCTTTAAAATAAATTGTAGGGAAGGTTACTTTAATTCGCTAAGATCAGAAAAATAGCCTGACTAACTTTTAATCTTTAAACTTTTACCAGGAAAATTTCTTTTCAGCAACAGTAAAATTGATATCACCGTAATTATTGCGAAAGCAAAAACGAGCCATGACTGAAAATTATTGGTTGCAACAACAGCATTAAAGTCGCCCGACAGAACTAACGGTGCCCAGTAGGCTGGTATTTTAAACCTCGCATCTATTTTATCACTTTCCAGGTAATCGGATTTTGCTTTTTGTAACGCTTCGTCTTTAGTATATCCTTTCTGCAGGTAATCATGCATATGCTTTGTGATAAAAGAAATTGAAACGTCTTCTGCTTTCCACAACGTGGTGGCCACACTTCGGCATCCTGAATAAAAGAAAGCCCTGGACAAACTAATAATTCCTTCGCCGTTTATCATTTGGCCGTTCCCCGTTTCGCAAGCGCTTAATATTACCAATTGGTTGCCCGCGAGATTGAGATTATATATTTCATTTTCATAAAGATTGCTTTTGTAAGAGAAGTCTTTGCCCGACGGAGAAAAAGCAATAAAAGAGTTAAGAGGAGATGCATTATCAACTATAGCGTGAGTTGCAAGATGGATGATCGGGTATTGAGCACTGAATTTAAGAAAATTATCTTTTGTAGCATCTGCTCCCAGCAGAATCCTGCCCGGAAGCCTTAAAACCTCATCGCCCGATGATCTTAATACCGGGAGGTTTTTTTTATCAGCAGTAGAATCGGTGAAGGGAGCAAAGGCAAGCACTTTATAATCGGTATGTTCAGTCTTGTATTTTGGAAGAAAGTTTATAGAATAATTGTAACTGATGGCAAAGTTTTTTAACAGTAGTTCGTCCGAAGTGGGCTCTAAGAGTATCTCAAAGGGGATATAGCTAATTTCATTATAAGGAATTATTACAAGATGTTTTTTATCTTTTAAAACTGAAGCAACGGGCTTTATCAGAATGTTGTAAAATGACTTCGACAATTCACTAACGATTATCTTATCTCCCTTGTCTTGTGCATACAATTCATTTCTCAGCCGGCTAATGTTTTCCTGCATATCTGCCAGCAAAGGAGCATCCCTGTAGCCAAAACTGTCTTTAGTTATGAAAAAACACAGCAGCCTTTTATTTGTATAATAATATGAAATAATTGCTTCATCGTTTTGCTCCTGTTCGCGAATCGTTTTAATATCAACGACCGGAGGATTAAATTTTAATTTGTAGTACGATGGATTATCATCTAGCTTAACCTGCACGGAAGTAAGTTGTATTTCGGTTTCCTGTATTCGTAGCCATAATTTATTAATAGGTGAAGCGTCTTTGGTTTGTGAAACCGAGTTATTGAGGGCAGCCAACATAGATTTTAATCTTTTTTCTTCCAGCAAAAGATTCTGTGGTAACGATGGGATGCTGTTCAGTTCCAGATCATGCAAACCGGCTTGTAATACCGACGCCTTATCATCTTCAATATATTTCAGTACTTTGAAAAGATAGGAGGTGTCCCTGGTTGACTCATAAAATTGAAGGCCGAGTTCCACCGCTACTTTATATGCCGAATCTACGGCACCTTTTAAAAAAAGACGGGCTTCATCAGAATTGTAGGTTCTTTCAACGTGTCTCGACAGTTCAAGAGCCGATGAATATGTTTCAAATGATTTTACAAGAAGCGTGTCATCGGGCATACGGGAATGTTTCATTTGAAGCGCAGTTGCCTTTGCAACCAACGCGTCGAACAAAAAGAAAGATTGATGCAGTCCGTGAAAGGAAGTTGGGTTATGAAACACGTTAGTATCATTGAAATCAGGATCAGCCTGTATGATGGCCAGTTGGTAATATTCGATCCCCTTATCAAAGGCGCCTCGTTGAATACTTATATCACCAAGATATTTCAAAGTGTATGCGTAGTCAATATTTTTTTGCGTGCTGTGGAAATTATCCTGGAACCGCAATGCGGCGTTGAGGTAATAAGCCGCTGAATCATTATCATGCAACAATATATAGGCTCTTCCCAGGTCGTTATATTTGGATGCATTAGTATAACCAACCTTTTTTAAATAAGAAATTGCTTCGTGATAATTTCCCGCTTCCAAAAGTGTAACTCCAATATTCTGCAGCAATTCATTCTTATTAATATTGAAAGGAAGCAGGCTTTTATAAAGAACCAGGGCCTGGCCGTTATCGCCAATTTTCCTATAAGCTGAAGCGATGTTGTTCTTATAATTGACAACAAAATATTTATTCGAAGACACACGGGCCTCGGTTATCGACAATGCTTTTGTAAAATAGGCAATGCTCTTTTTATAATCGCCCGTAGCGTAATAAAGTGCCCCGGTTTGATTGTATAATCTCTCAGTTTCCTCTAGCGCAGGGTATTTTGTAATGAGATTCTCAGCATGATTATAATAATACGATGCAGAATCCATATTCAGCATATTGTAATAGCTGTTTCCAGCATATAGATAGGCCTTGAATAAGAGTGAGTCTGGAATAAGAGATGATGTATTTTGTAATGATATTGAATTTAGAAAAAAATTTACCGCTTCGGGATCTTCATTTGCCGACATCAAAATAATTCCGGATTTAAGGTAGCAATCGAAAAGAACAGAGTCATCTGAATTATTGTTTTTCAGGATTGAAATTACGTTTCCGTAGTTCAACAAGGCAAGGCTATCCGTGCTATCATCAGGATTATCGGTGTTATAAAATTGTTCTGCGGCTTCGTAAAGTCGCTTGTAATTCGCTGCCTGGTTATTGTTTTGGCTTTGTGGAGCAAAAGTAAGTAACAGGAAAACCGCAAGTAAAATGTTTCTTAAAAACATAAAGCATCTGCAATGAGATTGTAGATGCAATTTAATATTTTGAAACTAATACTTCTGAAATACATCTTAACGCCCGACAATAAAAATGCAAGGAGGGCGGGGTTTTGCTGCAGTTGACGTAAGAGCAGAAGATGGAACCGCATTCGACGACGGGATGATAGTTCCTTGTCTCGAATTAATAATATCAAAAGCTTCCTGGGTCACATCTGCCATCGTTTTAAAGTAATACAACTTTACCTTTAGCTTGTTGGCAGCAAGATTACTTTTATCATTTATCTGGTAGTTTAGATCAAATTCATGGCGGTCATTGTTTGAGGGAGTCGCCCCGAATACTCCATTCCTAACTGTTTGAGAAAGGTTAATAGAAGCAGTGCCGGTGCTAACCGTACAACCCTGGCTGTTACAATTTGATCCAAGGTCAAACAGGCTTCCATTGTTCAGGTTTGGGATTGTTGCACCGGGTGTTGCATTGTAAACAGGGTAAGCAATGGAATCGTTTCCGGTTAAAACATAAAAGCCATCCATGTAATTAATTCCAGAAAGGGTAATGAACTGGAATGCTGTATCCGTAGTCGCGCCTGGAATAAAAGCCACCATATACTTTAGTCCTGTCTCACTTTTAGTAACGTTGATTGCTCCTGTATTACCATCTATAACCAAACCGTCAGGAAAAGAAAGATACTTACCCGTCAGACCATTAGTTGGTGTAACAATATAATCATTCGACTGATTTTTTTGATAAAGTACAGAATCACCATAGGTAAATACAGGAGGCACAGGTGGCACGGGGTCCGGAGTACTTACCGCTTTCTTGCATGCTTCGCCGAAAAGTATACCAACAAATAAAAAAAATAATATAGCAATTCTTGTTTTCATGTCGCAAAATTAATCCTTGTATTGATTAGTAAAAGCCGGAACAAAAAATGTAACATTTTTACAGCACTTTTTTTCGTTTGGAAAAGACTTGCAGCCAATATTCCAAAAGATCATCATTTAATTGCAGTATGCAAATCGAGGAAAAAATTATAATTTGATTACATAATGGCGTTTGCTATTTACTAATAAGTAACAAAATGGAGATTGTAGGCAGTTATACTGACGCAGAGCTTTTGCTGAACATAAA
>JBBSBD010000277.1:0-8020 GCA_038251675.1 Chitinophagales bacterium
CTGGATACTCATGCCAACAAATTGTATGAGTCGGCTGGCGAGCATTATAGAAATACAACCGGCAAAGAACTTTCGGATGCTGATGCAAAGGCAATTGTTAAATCGGTATTTGTTTGTCTTACAAAGATTGATCAAAGTCGTGCTGTAAGAAATAGAATGACCCTTAAGGAGATTACCAACATTTTCGGTCAGCCGGGGATTGATGAAAAAATAGTTGGTGGTGTTCTTCAAATTTTCAGAGAAGCAGGCAATACATTCATCAGACCATTTATAACGGAAGAATCTGAAACGGTTGCGTTAGAGGCCGAGCAGGTTCTTGATATTACGCATGAGAGTCTTATTCGAAATTGGGAATATCTGGAAGAGTGGGCCAAAGAAGAGTTTGAAAGCTATTCGGTTTCCCTTGATTTCGGTCAACAACTTACCAGGTGGGTAAAGAGTAATAAATCAAGTGCGTACCTGTTTTCTATTGGGCCATTAACTTACTTCGAGGATTGGTATAACCGGGTGAAACCAAATGCATGGTGGATTGCCCGATATTTGTCTGATGATATTGACGAAAAGAATAAATTACTAAGGGCAAATAAAATCCTTGTCAACTCACGTGAATTTTTAGAACAGAGCGCGAGTAAACATGCTGTTACCAGAACCATAATGCGCTACGGTCCTAAACGGATTGCTGCTGTGGTCGGGTTGATTGCCATTCTCACCTTGAGTTCATTTGGTGTTAAAAAATATTTCGATAGGCAAAATTCAACTGTATTGAAATCCATTCATGAACAGACACTTCAACTCATTAAAAGTCCAAAGGCTGGCTTGCTTGAGCGGATATCACTGCTTGTTGAAGGGGTTAAATTAGGAGAGACAACGATTACTGAGGCGATTAACACAATACCTGATCCCGTGCAAAAAGTTAATGTAACAGTTGGTGTCGCAACCTTATTAGTGTTTCAGGGTGATACAGAACCAAGGCGTGAAATAATGGAAAGCCTTTCATTGGCAGATAGCTTATTAGATTCTTATGGTATTCCTGAAGATCAACAATTACTTTCATCATTATTAAAAGAGATAAATGACCTTCGGGTTACGCTTGAGTTTGCATACTATCATAGTCCGGATGATCAGATTAACCAACTCAAAAAGAAAAATGCAACACGTTCTGCTGCCTGGGTAAATCACATTATAGCTAAACAATCAAAGGACTACACAAATGTTCAGGAGTTTAGCTTGGCGTTGGAAAATGGTTTAAACCATCATCAATTTTCTAATGAGGAATTGAAAAATCTAACAGATGTATTATCACCGTTTGAAGGATCTACTTCCGAATGGGCAAGTAATAATTTTGCTAAGGACAAGCTGCTAATTCGTGGGCATGCGAATTATGGATATAAATTTAATGGACTTTATCAATTTTTGGCATATCTGTATGCAGCTCAGGGTAATAGCGGGCGCGTGCTACAATGTATGGATACATTGCTTCGCTATAACGAGAATAGTTACTCAAATGATTATGCAGCCCAGGTAGACAATGCTACTAATATAGCAGCGGTATTTTACAGTAATGATCAACGTGGTCAGCTAGACGATTTTGTAGCAGGATATTGTTTTCGAAAGCGTATTGCAGAGCCATATTTCTATGAACAATTTTTTGGCAGGACATTACACTCGAATAACATCGTAACAAATCTTGATTTATATCCCTGGATGGGAATTAAATCAAATCTTAACCTACAATTTATTGGTCGTAATCAGATCTCATTTTTTTATTCCAAATACCGTGAGGTACTGCTAGTCAAAGGTCTAAGTGAAGATGATCGAAATTTTAAAATAGCTGTTGCTTATAAGAATGAAGGAATTGCTAAATCCTTGAACAAAGAAAAATCTGGAAAATCAGAACTCTCTACCAGTCAGTATTTTGAGAAAGCTTTTGAGTATTATAAAAAAGTTAGTCAAGAATATCTAGAAGAAAATATCCAAGTCGTTGGCAATGCAGGGTCTGATCAAATTTTAGTACCTAAAAAGTATTTATTTATTTATCCAGATGTAAAAACTCCATTCCACCCTTTAGAGCCGCGTAGTTTTTTCTTTTTCTACTCAACCGATGTGTTTATTAAATATATATTAAATAACAATTTATTTGATTCTCTATATCCATCTGGCGCTGAGCTGCAATTTTTTAATCAATGGTTGCTCAGCTATAATTCTAAGGTATGGGTGCCGCAAGGTTTTGCTACAGATTTCGCACGTACCCCTGTATTAAAGAAACTGGAATCAGTTTTTGCAAATCGAAAAAGTGAAACGACTGATATTAACTGGCTTTATCTCTATCTCGGTTTTGAAGAGCAAAAGAAAGATAATCAGGATAGTGCATTTTATTATTATAGTAAGTTAAATCATGAGAATATTTTTAATATGCTGCGTTCCAAAGAATATGGAAATAATGTTAACAGTAATTCTTTCAGGTTAATTGGATATGCAATCAAGAGTTTTGCAAGGACAGACCATTTTGATGAGGCCTACGAATTATTGAATGTATTTAAGAAACCCGTCAATCGATCTACACTATATAGTTTTGCTGCCAGCGAACTGCTGCGAATCGAATTTAATGGTAATGTGATTCAACGGTTATTAGATTCTGCAGAAATTGAGTTAAGTAGAGCAGATGCAATAGGAGGTGGACAACCACATCGCACCATGTTGTCGTATGCTTTAATGTTGCAGGAACCTATGAGGAATTCAGACAAAGCATTACAACTTATTAAGAATAATCAATTTAAATTTTTTGCAGTTAGTTTGATTTGTAGAGCCTATGCCATGAATAATGAGCTCTATGGAGCCATTCAAAATATACCACTAAATAGTTCAGACACAGATCAAGCGAATTTCCTTAATGAGATATTGTATGGAGCTGGATTGCAGAAGCAACAGGATCAATCATGGAATCATTTTAACGACTACTATAACCCCGTGTTAGCACATTGGATAATTTATATAGATGAAGGAATTTGAGGTAGTAAATATTTGTCCGTATACAGGTCTCCGGTCATTTACGGAAGAAGAGAGTCTTTATTTCAAAGGCCGAGATCTTCAGGTAGATCAGATTACTGCCTTGCTGGAGCAAAATAAATTTTTAATGGTGACAGGTGCTTCCGGTGAAGGAAAGTCTTCCTTGATCTATGCGGGCTTGATCCCTAATGCGCGGGCTGGATTTTTTAAAGCAAGATATACCAATTGGGTGGTTGCCGATTTTCGCCCGGAACGGAATCCTGTGGTAAACATGGCTAGATCATTGGCTGAAAAATTTAATAGTAAAGCACAGACTATTGAAACAGAATTAAGACGTGGTTTTTCATCGCTGGTAGATATTTATACTAATTCCGAATTCTACACCGATGAAACCGATGATCGATGGAAACAATTATCTGACCAAGAGAAGAAAGATAAAAAGAGGAAGGCAGCTAACCTAATGATCATTGTCGATCAGTTTGAAGAATTCTTTACCAATCCGGAGAATTTTTTTAAAGAGACTCCTTCTCAAGATTCACAAATTGTAGTCAACCTGATTCTTGAAACCGCTCGCATCGCGATCAAAAAGAATTTGCCTATTTATCTGGTGTGTACTATGCGGTCGGATTACATAGGGCAATGTTCTGCCTTTCGAGGCTTGCCGGAATACATTGGATTTTCCCAATTTTTTGTTCCACGGTTGAAGCGCAGAGATCTTAAACAGGTAATTGAAGAACCCGCCATTCTTAGTGGGAACAGAATTTCTCAGCGACTCATCGAGCGATTGGTATATGATATTGCTGAAGGGGTAGATCAGTTGCCCATTTTACAACATGCATTAAGTCAGATTTGGAGAGCTGCATCGCAAGGGCAGGAAGAAATGGATTTAATTCATTATGCCATGGTGGGTGGCATGCCCGCTGATGAACTTCCTGATGAGGATGCAACAAGATTTCAAAAGTGGTTTGCGCAGCTACCCGATTATCATCAAGGATATTATAAAGAAACCGGTTTAGGAAAAGTAATTGAAATCCACGCCAGTGTACTTTATGAAAATGCCTGGGCGGCTTATAATAAGCGTCATCCTGACAAACCGATTACTCAACAGGAAGCGAAACGAATAATAGCCTTAACATTTAGCTGTCTTACAAAAATTGATAATAGCAGAGCCGTGCGAAGTCGTATGACGTTGCGAGAGATCACGGCAATTATTAATTCGCCAAAATTTTCTACAACTACTGTTGGGGAGGTAATCAATATCTATCGTGAGGATGGAAATTCATTTGTTCGTCCTTTTGTTCTTGCTGAGGATTCAGCAACGAATCAACTTTTGCCGGATGCAGTGCTGGATATTACCCACGAAAGTTTGATCCGAAACTGGGATAAATTAAACACGTGGGCTAATCAAGAGTTTTACTTTTACGCAACCTATTTAGATTTCAGAAAACAACTTGATCGATGGAAGGAAAGTGGCAAGAGCAGTAATTACCTTCTTCCTATTGGTCCATTAACTTATTTTGAAAATTGGTATGCACAATGCAAACCCAATGCGGGTTGGATTAAACGCTATGCTGAAATACAACCTGAAGAGAAGCAAGTGGAAGCACGAGCAAATGAAGTGCTTGCCGATACAGCAGAATTTTTAAAGCGCAGTGCCGGCAGTGTTGCAGTTACCCGCGCTTTTATGAAGTATGGTCCGCAGCGCATTGCAGCCATTGCCGCTATGATAATTATGTTGGTACTCAGTGGTTTCTATTGGTACGATGCGGAAAAAAAGACCAACAAGCGGGTAATCGAACAGGTGCGAAGTGAGTCTATGCAGTTGATTACTAGTAAGGAGGTTGATGATCAAACCAAGGCCGTTCATCTTATTACTGAGGAGCGCTATGCTCCGGGTTCTTTAGCACCCAATTTATTAGCTCTTCCATTCACAGATCGCTTAAGGCTTGCTATTGAATCGTATAAGATTCTACAGTATTTCGATAAAAATCAAAATTTAACATTGAATAGCCAACTTAAGGAATTAATAGTTAAAAGTTTGAATTCACCGCCATCCGATGCAACGTTGGATTTTTTGGTAACGCAAGCCAATAAGTTTAATGTTCTTTTATTTCGCGATCAATATTACAACCCCGAGCCTAAGAAGCTCGAACTATTAAACGAACTAACTAAACTCAACAGAGATCGTGTTTTGATTTTTTATAAAAACAGAGATTTAGTTCAGGCATCAATGCCCACGGAACTAAATATGGCTGTGCAGCTGTGGCTCACAACCGGTAAGGCAGCTAAAGAAGATGTTCTGGAATTGTTAAATACGATTTCACCATTGAGTGGAACAGAGGCTGAGAATTCATTCAACGCATATTATCCGAAGGGTGCACTAGAACCTAATGGTCGTCAGTCAATTGATTACAATGGCGGTTACCATACGATAGTATCACTCTATTCTGTGTTAGGTGATTTCGAAAGTATAGAGTGGTGTTTTGATAAACTCATTGAAACAAACCAACTTGCTTACTTTGAGTTAGGTCGGTTATTTAATAATCATCAGAACCTTCTGGGTTATTTGTATCAATACGATCATAGAGAACTAGCTCCAAAATTATTGAATTGGTTAAGTACACGAACCGATGATAACCCGGCAATCACGGTTTACCGAAATGCAATTATCAGGTCTGGCTATATTTCGGATTTATATTATTTAAATGTTGAAAAGTTAGCTGCCCGATCATATCGGGGTAACTTGTATCCTAACTTATATTTTGCAGATCGTTCAGTTTTTGATGCTATGTGTGAAGATTATGAGAAAGCATTAAATGAAATAAAAGATGTTAACGACAAAAAATTTCAACTCGCTATGCAGTATAAACGTAAGGCTATGTTTATGCATAAATATTGGTTCGATCGTAAGATGGCTGTGGATGAAACTAAGTTGGATGCCTGGCTAAAGAAATCGTTAGAATATTACTCAAGTATTGATACTAAATTTTTAGAAGGCACCGTATCTTCTACTTTACCATACTATTGGGATGGAGTTCGCACTCGGAATGTTAAAATGCATGATCTTTATATCTATCCTGATTATCGAGATGGTTGGTTTAGTTCAACCTATCATTCCGATTACTTCTATCAGTATTTAAATAAGAATAATTTACTCAGTACACTTTACAAGTCAGGTGATGATTTACAAGCTATTCATTTTTGGATAGCAAAGGTTTACGAGATAAAACCTTATCCAGCTCCTAATGTTCTGGAAAATAAGTTTCCATTGCCTGACAAGACGTTAACCGATATTCTATCTTTTGTTGATCAACATCCGGAAGGCACAGCATTCGATAGAAATTTACTATTCCTTGTTTTAGCAAACAACGCGTTTGATCGAGGTGATTCTATAGAGGGTTTGAAATTTTACAAGAAAATTGATCAACCTAATATTACTCGTGCCTATGATCGATATGAATACATAGAAAAAACTTTTTTTCTAAATATGATGAAACAACTTTGTGTTCATTTATCCGATATCGGGAAAGTAAAGGAAGCGACTCAGTTTGTTGAATTATTTTCAAAGGAAGAAGAAAAGATGCTTGGTTATCTGGCTATGTCTGAAAAAGTCTATACGAGTCGGTCTGATCCAAGTGCCTTTATCTATTTAGACTCGGCCTTGTCAAGATATAAAAACATAGATTTCACCATTCTCTTGGAAGAAACAGATCCACGGTTCAGTGGTGTGCGCTTGCTTTCACGCATTGGTAGTGAACGAATTAATAAGCTATCATTAGAAATGTTAAGAAACTCTGATGAGTACCTCAAATTCAGGATTATCTTAAGCCAGGTAATAGGAGTAACTGGAGAGGGTAATTTTTATAGGGCCAGGGCTTCCATACCCAATACATTAACTGAAGCGCAAGATCTTGAGTGCCGCTCTATGATTTTGTTGGAGGCTTGTAAAAAGAAAGAACAAGGAGCATCTAATGATATGTGGAAAGCAATGGATTACTTCTTTGATTGGGATCGGAATTATGTGTTTTATTTGCCTGCTTAATGAGAAAATTTATAACATTTTATTATTTGCTTTTTGTGCTCCTCATCATGGGCACGTTTGCCTCTATGGCGCAGAACGATTATGGGAATGTTATTCTCGGAGTCGTAGCCTTTTCCTTTTCCATTTTATTTGGCATTCAATTTATTACGTCTTTTTCTTCCGATAAGAATCTGAATTATCTAAATCGAATCGAATTGCTTTGCCTCACCTTGCTTGCCATAATTCTTGGACTAAGAGTCTTTTACATTCACTTTCAATGGGTAGAAGCAATTTATGGTCTGGCGGGCCTTGCGCTAATAGGCGTTCAATTCCGCAAAGTATTAATTCAATGGAAGAGCTATTGGAATCAAAATAAGATACTGGCTTTATTGGTGGTTGCATTTCGCGTCTCGATTATTCTTTACTTGTTTTCAATGACTATTGTGCCGTTTGTACCCAGACTTACTGAACCTACAGGCGAGCTGGCCTTTGCTTTGTTGATTATCTTCCTATTAGGCACTTATCTTAAAAGAGATTTGATAGTAGCAGGAGAAAAAGTATCGCCATTTAAGATGATCAATCAGCTCAAAGATCATTCATTAGTGCTAATGACTTTGTTTATTCTTTTTACCGCCTATATGGGCCTTACCAGAATTGGAGCAACACCCGCTATGTATTCAGATGAATTGCCGCAAGCCTATTTTGAACTTATTAAACAAGATGAAAGAGAATCAAAACTTCGTGAAGAGGTATCGAAAACTGAAGAGTTTAAGGAAATGTATGATCAGTTTGTTGAAAAACATAAAACCTTAGAGAGTAAATAAATTAGCCTTGTCAGATTCAATAGATACGATAGAGGATTTAATCAATCACGGTCGCTTTCTGGAAGCTCGATCGAAGGGGGAGTCACTTGCTGGTTCTGGTGATTTGCGAAGCAAACAATTATATGCGCTAGCGCTTTCCAAATCAGGGGCACCCGAGGCGGCACGCGAC